>JAQXDG010000135.1 GCA_029251505.1 Glaciecola sp.
AAAGACTTTTTTATTCTGTCTTATGTTAGTCATGAGTTTCATACCTAACTCACGACCTCTCTCAAGTGCAGTTGTTAAGTCTCTAGTCTTGAGTGACTTCCGATAGTGTGTCTTCTCCCCTTGAATCCACATCCTGAACTGAAACACATCGCCACTCTGTGCCACTCTGAATATCTGTGCCTTCCCATCTAGAATGTCGTGTTGATGACTTAAATTACCACCCTTGTTTTGTCGTCTTCTTCTTGCCATACCTTTATGTTTTGCAGTAAGTGACCAAACTTTGCACTAAAGTTTGTATCTACAGAACAAAAATACTATAAGAATAAGGGTATTGTCAAAAGTTTGTATTAAGTTTGTATCTAAATAATCCCTATTTTATAGGGTTTTCAGACGATTTCATCACTCCCACTCAATCGTTGCTGGTGGTTTGCCCGAAATATCATAAACAACACGGCTAATACCGTCGACTTCATTAATGATTCGATTTGAAACTTTACCTAAGAAATCATACGGTAAATGCGCCCAATGTGCCGTCATAAAATCAATCGTTTCAACAGCACGTAATGATACTACCCAATCATATTTACGCGCATCCCCCATCACGCCTACAGAGCGCACAGGTAAAAATACCGTAAAGGCTTGGCTTACTTTATGATACAAATCTGCAGCATGTAACTCTTCAATGAAAATCGCGTCAGCACGGCGTAATAAATCACAATATTCTTTTTTGATTTCACCTAATACGCGTACACCTAAACCTGGCCCAGGGAACGGATGGCGATATAACATATCGTAAGGTAAACCAAGCTCTAAACCAATCTTGCGAACTTCATCTTTAAACAATTCGCGTAATGGCTCGACTAAGCCCATTTCCATATCTTCTGGCAAGCCGCCGACGTTATGGTGTGACTTAATGACATGCGCTTTACCAGTGGCAGAACCGGCTGATTCAATCACGTCTGGGTAAATCGTACCTTGTGCTAACCATTTCGCGTTTTGTAATAACTTGGATTGTTCATCAAATACATTGACAAACTCATGACCAATGATCTTACGCTTAGCTTCTGGATCCGACTCGCCCCCTAAGGCATTTAAGAATCGTTCTTCGGCATCAACTTTAATAATATTTAAACCAAAATGATCACCAAACATATCCATAACTTGCTGGCCTTCATTAAGGCGTAATAAACCATTATCAACAAATACACAAGTTAGTTTTGGACCAATTGCACGATGGATTAGCATGGCGACGACCGATGAATCTACGCCACCAGATAAACCAAGAATAACTTCATCATCACCGACTTTTTCTTTAATGCGTGCAATCGCATCTTCGATGATGGCATCTGGTGTCCATAGCTTTTGTAAACCACAAATATTTAGTGCAAAGTTTGATAGTAAGCGCTCACCTTGACGTGTGTGGGTGACTTCTGGGTGAAATTGCACACCGTAAAATTGCTTCGCTTCATTAACCATACCGGCAAATGGACAGCTATCAGTCTGAGCAACTTTAACAAACCCATCAGGAATAGCAGATACCTTGTCACCATGACTCATCCACACATCTAATAACGCATTCCCGTTACTGCCAATATGATCTTCGATTTTATCGAATAATGCATTCGGGGTGATGGACTCAACTTGCGCATAACCAAACTCACGCATATCAGAGCCTTGTACTGCTCCACCGAGTTGTTGTGCCATTGTTTGCATGCCATAACAGATCCCTAATACGGGTACACCGGCATTAAATACATATTGTGGCGCACGTGGCGAACCAGCTTCAGTGACCGATTCAGGCCCTCCTGACAAGATAATGCCGTCTGGGCAGAAATCACGAATTTGTTGTTCAGTCACATCCCATGCCCATAATTCGCAGTAGACACCGATTTCACGAATACGACGCGCAATTAGCTGAGTGTATTGTGAACCGAAATCAAGAATTAGGATCTTTTGAGAATGAATATTTGCAGTCATGGATAGGTCTCTATGAATTAGGTGTATGGATAAACAAAACAGGCTAGCACCGAGCTAGCCTGATTATATAATGCGAATGATTAACCTAAACGGTAGTTAGGCGCTTCTTTCGTAATACTGACATCGTGTACGTGCGACTCGCCCATCCCTGCTGCCGTTATTTTTACGAATTCTGGTTTTGTATTTAATTCTACAATTGTCTCGCAACCTGTTAGTCCCATTGCTGAACGCAATCCACCCATTTGTTGGTGAATGATATTCGTGATTGGACCTTTATAAGCAACGCGACCTTCAATTCCTTCTGGAACTAATTTTTCTGCACTTTTGCTATCTTGGAAATATCGATCTGACGAGCCATTACTTTGATCCATCGCACCTAATGAACCCATGCCGCGATAAGATTTGTAATAACGACCTTGATATAATTCAACATCGCCAGGAGCTTCTTCAGTACCAGCAAGCATTGAACCAACCATGACACAGCTTGCGCCAGCCACTAATGCTTTAACAATATCACCAGAAAAACGGATACCGCCATCAGCAATGACGGGGATATCAGTGCCAACTAAGGCATCCACTGCATCAGAGATAGCTGTAATTTGTGGCACACCACAACCCGTAACAATACGAGTCGTACAAATTGAACCGGGACCAATACCTACTTTCACCGCGTCAACACCGGCATCGGCCAGTGCTTTAGCACCTGCGCCCGTTGCTACGTTACCTGCAATTAACTGTAAATCTGGATAATCTGCGCGGACTTTAGCAACACGGTCAATAACTCCTTGAGAATGACCATGTGAGGTATCAATCAATAACACATCTACGCCAGCTTCAACTAATGCAGCGATACGCTCATCCGTTCCAGCTCCGACACTCACAGCAGCACCTACACGTAAACGACCTAAATCATCTTTACATGCATTGGGTTTATTTTCTGCTTTTTGGAAATCTTTGACTGTAATCAAACCATGTAGTTTAAAGGCATCATCCACGACTAAGATTTTTTCAATACGGTGTTCGTGCATCAATTCGAGAACGATCTCTGAAGGTGCACCTGATTTAACCGTCACTAGACGCTCTTTTGGCGTCATCACCGTTTCAATAGAAGCATTTAAATGGGTTTCAAAACGTAAATCACGCCCCGTAACAATACCAATTAGATTATTTTCATCATCGGTCACCGGAAAACCAGAATAACCTAAGCGCTGGCTTAACTCGTTCACTTGTCCTATAGTAGCGGAAGAACGAACAGTCACAGGGTCTGAGACAACACCTGATTCGTATTTTTTAACTTGGCGAACGTGTTCTGCTTGTTGCTCTGCAGACATATTTTTGTGAATAAAACCAATGCCGCCTTCTTGCGCCAGCGCAATAGCCAGACGTGCTTCTGATACCGTATCCATAGCGGCAGAAATAAGTGGAATGTTAAGATTCACTTTACGAGTTAAACGCGTATTTAACTGTGCGGTGTGAGGGAGCACTTGAGAGTGTCCAGGAACGATTAAAACATCGTCAAATGTGAGTGCTTCTTGAGCAATTCGTAACATGCAAGTAACCTTCTGTATCAGTTTGGTATCAGGTATTATTTGCGGTGTGATTGTAGTGGTTTTTGGGTTTAAGGTAAACTAAATTTTAGTAAAGTGGGAAATTCTTTTTTAATGTATTCAACTTCTTCGACACGAGCTTCGGCATCAGCAGCAACCCAACGCAATATTTTAAGTGTGGGTAAACTTAATCAAATGGTTGGCAGCTTGCTAAAAACGCAAATTGGCCAAGTATGGATCAGTGCTGAAATATCTAATTTTGTGGCAGCATCATCAGGACATTGGTATTTCACCTTAAAAGACCGCAATGCTCAAGTCAAAGCAGCCATGTTTAAAGGTGCCAATGGTCGCGTAAAACAACGTCCTAAAGAGGGCGATAGTGTGTTGGTTCGCGCAAACGTGGGTTTATATGAACCGCGTGGCGATTATCAAATCATTGTTGAACATTTAGAATTTGATGGTGCAGGGGCATTAAAGCAACAATACGAATTACTCAAAAACCGTTTACAGCAAGAAGGGTTGTTTGCGACTCAAACTAAACAAGCGATCCCAAGTAATATTCAAACAGTCGGGATTGTCACCTCGGCAACCGGTGCTGCTTTGCATGACATATTAACGGTATTAAAACGTCGTAACCCGATGATTAATGTCATTGTGTATCCCAGTCAGGTACAAGGCGGCGGGGCGGCGGAACAAATCGTCAATGCAATATTTATCGCTAACCGGCGTCGCGAAGTCGATGTGTTGATCGTTGGCCGTGGTGGTGGTTCGTTAGAAGACTTATGGTGTTTTAATGAAGAAATCGTCGCCCGTGCTATCTTTAGTTCGCAACTGCCTATCGTTAGTGCTGTGGGTCATGAAGTGGATGTCACTATTGCCGATTTTGTCGCTGATGTCCGTGCAGCAACGCCTTCACAAGCGGCTGAATTTGTCAGTAATGATTTAAGTGAAGTCGTCGCCTCCATTGCCACTTTGCAACAACGTTTACACGCAGCGATGACGGCTAAGATGAGTCAACTCAATTACCAACATCAGCTCGTAGCTGGACGTTTACAACAAAATCATCCCCAACATCGTCTGCAACAACAAACACAGCGCGTTGATCAACTGACACTCCAATTACAACATGCCATGCATAATCGCTTGCAGCGAAGCCTGCAACGGCACCAGTCTCTGACTCATCGCCTGCAACGTGTTTCACCGGTGCATCAGGTGGCAAGTGCGCAACAACGCACTCAAACTTTACAGCAACGTCTTGCACAAGCCATGACTGGTCAAGTGCAAAAGCAACAACAGCGTTTTGCTCGAGTTACCGGTATTCTTAATTCGGTTAGCCCATTAGCCACATTATCGCGCGGCTATAGTATTAGTTTTGTGGATGATAAGGTGGTGATGGGTCCTCAAGATGTGCAATCGGGTGATACACTAAAAACCAAATTAGCCAATGGGGAAATTACGAGTAAGGTGGTGTAATGATTTGTAAAGATTGCACCTCGGTTTCGGTCAAGTAACGCCACTGACCTTCTGCAATATCCAGTTGCACTTGTCCGATCGACTCACGATGCAATGTCACAACACGATTACCGACCGCAGCAAACATGCGTTTGACTTGGTGGAACTTACCTTGGGTGATGGATAAAAGCACGTCTTGAGGCGAGAGTACGCTTAATGACGCAGGCAGCGTTAAGCCCGTTTCTCCCTGTAACGCTATCCCGGCTTTAAATTTATCGGCAACCTCGCCGGCTATTTCACGTGACAATCCAACTCGATAAACTTTAGGGCAAAAATTATCTGGATGCGTTATCCCATAGGACCAGCGACCATCATCGGTAATTAAGACTAATCCTGTTGTATCCGCATCCAAACGCCCCACAATATGCAAATCATCGGGATAATCAATGTCTACATAATTAAACACTGAAGGATAATGTTCATCGACATTGGAGCAGATCGTGCCGGGTGGTTTATGTAACATGACGTAACGAAACGCACGGGGAGTTAATACTTTTCCATTAAGCGTAATCGTATTGTTTTCATGAACTTGTGTCGAGCCATCGGTCTTTATCTCACCGTTCACACAAACGTAACCAGCAATAAGCTGGTCGGTTACATCTGTTTTTGAAAACTCAGTGCTTTGGCAAATAAATTTATCGAGGCGCATGTTTATCGCGGTTTATAATATCCAGCTTCATAGTGCATTAAATCTTCGCCGCTAATTCAGCGCCTTGACGGATGGCGCGTTTAGCATCTAATTCACCCGCCTCATAGGCCCCGCCAATAATATGTAGTGGTATATCTAACGCTAAGAGCTGCGTTTCTAATTCTCGTAACGGTTCTTGACCAGCACAGACAATCACATGATCAACGTCTAAAATTTGGTACTCAGCGCCGACCATGATGTGTAAACCCGCATCATCGATTTTTTCATAGCTGACGCCGTTCATCATTTTCACTTGGTGATGTGCAAGGGAAGTACGGTGGATCCAGCCGGTAGTTTTACCTAAGCCTTTACCGACTTTAGAGGTTTTACGTTGCAGTAAATACACCTCGCGCGTCGTCGGTGTAATGTGTTTTTCGGTCAGTGATCCTGCCGCAGTATAGTTTTTATCAATACCCCAATGCGTTAACCATTTATCTAGATTAGTAGTTAGGTTTTCATGCTCGACCAAATACTCCGACACATCAAAACCAATACCACCAGCTCCAATAACCGCAACTTTTTGCCCTACCGGTTTATGGTCACGTAAAACGTCAATATAACTCATCACCTTTGGATGGTCATGTCCAGGGATCGTTAAATCACGTGGCTTAATACCAGTTGCCATAATGACTTCAACAAAACCCTGTCCAGCAAGTGCTTCGGCATCAACGCGTGTATTGAGATGTAATTGCACACCTAACACCTCAATCATCCGAGCGTAATAGCGTAAGGTTTCATAAAATTCTTCTTTACCTGGGACTTGTTTAGCATAATTGAACTGCCCGCCTATTGCGCTTGATTGCTCGTACAAGTGAACGTCATGCCCTCGCTGAGCGGCGTAAGTAGCAAAAGCTAAGCCCGCAGGACCCGCACCTATCACTGCGAGTTTTTTGGCTTGTCCTACGGTTTTAAAAATCAACTCAGTTTCATAACAGGCTTGTGGATTAACTAAACAACTCGCGCGCTTTTGTTCAAAGGCATGATCGAGACACGCTTGATTACAGGCTATACAGGTGTTGATTTGGTCTGATTGATTGCGCATCGCTTTGGCCACAAAATCAGGATCGGCCAAAAATGGTCGTGCCATCGATACCATATCCGCATGGCCATCGGCTAACACTTGCTCAGCAACTTCTGGGGTATTGATGCGATTGGTGGTAATCAGCGGTATAGTGACTTCGGATTTCATGCGCTGGGTGATCCAGGTAAATGCGGCACGCGGTACCGAGGTCGCAATCGTAGGCACACGAGATTCATGCCAACCGATGCCAGTATTAATCAGTGTTGCGCCTGCCGCTTCAATTGCCTTCGCTAGATATACCACTTCATCCCATGGCGCACCCCCTTCCACTAAATCGAGCATCGACAAACGATAAATAATGATGAAATTAGGCCCTACTTCTGCCCGGGTTTGTTTGACGGTTTCAATCGCCAAACGCGCACGATTTTGTAAGCTACCACCAAATTCATCATCTCGGAAATTAGTCCGTTCACAAAAAAACTGATTGATTAAGTACCCTTCACTGCCCATTATTTCCACACCATCATACCCTGCTGATTGCGCGTAAACGGCACATTGAGCGTAATCATTGATAGTTTTATATACTCCACGTGTCGATAAAGACTTGGGTTTAAATGGTGTAATGGGTGATTTAACAGCTGATGCTGAGACGTTTAGCGGATGATAACCATAGCGACCTGAGTGCAAAATCTGCATGCAAATTTTACCACCTTCAGCGTGAACCGCATCGGTGATCACTTGATGTTTTTTGGCATGACGAGAACTACTCATGCGTCCAGCAAACGGTGCTACCCAACCTGCTATATTGGGACTGATCCCGCCGGTAACAATCAAACCGACTCCACCCTTAGCTCGAGCAGCATAAAAAGCAGCTAATTTGGCAAATCCCCCTTTTTCTTCTTCTAAACCAACATGCATTGAGCCCATCAATACACGGTTTTTGAGAGTCGTAAACCCCAAATCAAGTGGTGCTAACATATGTAGGTAAGGCGACGAATGGGGTTGATTAGATTCAGACATAGGGGTATCCATATTTTTATTGTAATTATAGATTGATAATACGGATAAATAGGGTCAGATCCAAATTCTTTTCATCACAAATTATTGTTGTTATTAGAATCGTCTAGGACGTCCCCGCTGCCCCTCTTGTAAATTTCGACCAGTGAGTAATTCCACTTGAGTCACAAAATCATTATTACCCAATACTAATCCCTTATTTGTCGACTGACGAATATCATGTAATATTTCCATCGATATCTTATTGGTAAATAGCTGACGGTAATGTTGCTGTCTTTGCTCAAGGGTATTGCCCAATGATAGATACAATGGATGATATGTCATTAACTGACTGTGTTTGCCTAATGCATTAATTTGATAACTCGACCAACTGTAGTCACTCGGGTTATTAACCATACCCGCTCTGACAGGGTTCAATTCTATATATTGATACACCTGCAGCAGATATTTTTCACTTTGCACCAACGATGAGCGAAATCTTCCCTCCCACAGTGTGCCAGACCGTTCATACCGACGATTAAAATATTGCACATATTTACGCCCCAAAGACTGCATCATCGAAGACACCGCTGAGCTTGAATTTGGTGTGCACAGTAGATGTACATGATTCGTCATTAGCACCCATGCATGGATATCAACATCAAATTTTTCGGCGTATTCCTTCAACCATGTTATATATGCTTTCATATCGCTATCATGCGTAAAAATCGCTTGCCGATTATTACCTCTTTGGATGATATGTTCTGCTACACCAATGATTGAAACACGTGGTTTTCTAGGCATCATTATACTCTTTCATCAAAATATACAGAATAGACATATTTCATTACAAAGATACTGGACGAAATGATGGTTTACTAGGAACTTATTTGGATCTGACCCTCTTTATTTGCTATTGTTTGAACGTACAAAATTTATTAATTTACAAGGAATTGTCGTGAAATTATCTGCTCGTGTTATCTCTGTCTCGACTTTAGCTATAGCATTATCCTTAGCCGGTTGTGCAACAACAACTTCCACCGTGATTGATACCCCGAAAGTGAATAGCTATCAATCCGATTACTCAGGTACCAAAAGTAAACTAGCTGTCGGTCAATTTGTTAATCGTTCGAGTTTTCAAAATGGTATTTTTTCAAATGGTAGTGACCGTTTAGGTAGCCAAGCAAAAACCTCAATCATGAGTCATTTGCAACAAACCAACCGCTTTGTCGTCTTAGACAGAGACAACATGAACATGCTTCAAAATGAAGCTCAGCTTGCCGGTACTGCGCAAACTCTATCTGGTGCTCGCTATATTATCACCGGGGATGTAACTGAGTTTGGGCGTAAAAATATCGGTGACAAACAGTTTTTTGGGATCTTAGGTAAAGGTAAATCGCAAATTGCATATGCAAAAGTGACTATTAATATTGTTGATGTCACCACGTCTGAATTAGTGTTTACTTCACAAGGCGCCGGTGAATATAGCTTATCTGAACGAGAAGTCATTGGTTTTGGCAGTACGGCTGGCTATGACTCAACACTTAATGGCAAAGTGCTGGATTTAGCCTTACGTGAAGCGGTTAATAATCTTATTGATGGCATAGAAAGTGGCGCTTGGCGTCCATAGAGCAAGGAGCTCAAACATGACAATTAAGTTGTTATCAGCTGCCTTTGTGCTGCTGCTTGCTGGCTGTGGTGCAACTGCACCGCCTCCCCTTTACTATTATGGTGATTATCCTGCGACGGTTTATCAATTTTTTAAATCTGATGAAACAAGTACAGCAGAACAAATTGAGAAAATGGTGCTCGTGATCGCAAAATCTACCGACACTGATCAACATGTAGCTCCAGGTGTCCATGCTCATTTGGGTATGTTGTATTTTGAGAGTGGTAATCCCACGGAAGGTGAATTTCACTTCAGACAAGAAAAAATACTGTTCCCTGAATCTAGCCAGTTTATCGATTTTTTACTTGCTAAGCATAAGGGATAAGCATGAGATTTTTCAAATTATCTGTTGTTTTATTGGCGTCATTCGTCATATTTGGTTGCGCCAGCACTAAGGTACCTAGCTTCAATTACACTGAATTTAGGCAGGCAGATCCGTTATCCATATTGGTATTGCCACCTATTAATAATACCACCGAAGTGCTTGCACCATACAGTGTCATGGCACAAGTCATTGCGCCCATCTCTGAAGCGGGATTTTATACATTACCCGTCGCACTTGTAGAACAGACTTTTCGTAATAATGGTTTAACAGTCGCTAATGATATACATGCATTACCTAAAGAAAAATTGCATGAAATATTTGGTGCTGATACGGCCTTGTATTTAGATATACATGAATACGGCACCAGTTACATCATCATATCAAGCGATACAGTTGTATCAATATCCGCTCGTTTAGTTGATCTTAAGACGGGAAATGTGTTGTGGCAAAAAAGTGCGACGGCGTCTAGTGCTGAAACCCGTAGTAACAATAATAGTGGTGGTTTAATTGGTATGTTAGTTATTGCAGCAGTGAACCAGATTGTTGAAACGGTATCTGATTCTGGATTTAACATTGCAGCAATCTCAGCGAATCGCTTACTGTCGAAAGACAGCATCAATGGTTTGCTTCCTGGTCCGCGTTCACGTGAATATCTTGAGCCATTGACTGTAACAAAATAATAAAAAAAGGGGGTCAGATCCAAATTAATTAAATCGGATCTGACCCCCTTTATTTTGAGTCGAATTATTTCTTTTTATGCATCGACATCAAGCGTTTGCGCTGACGTTGCTGTGATAACGATAACGTATTTTTCTTACCTTCAAATGGATTAGACCCACCTTTAAATTCAATTTTAATCGGCGTACCCATCACTTTTAATGCTTTGCGATAGTAGTTCATTAAGTAGCGCTTGTATGAATCAGGTAAATCTTCAACTTGGTTACCGTGGATCACAATCACAGGCGGATTATAGCCCCCAGCATGCGCATACTTCATCTTAACGCGACGAGAACGAATCAATGGTGGATTATGGTCTGCTTGTGCCATTTCCATAATACGTGTCAACATAGAGGTGTTAATGCGTCGTGTAGCTGATGCATAGGCTTCTTGCACCGATTCAAACAAGTGACCAACACCCGTGCCGTGCAACGCTGAAATAAAGTGCAAGCGAGCAAAATCGACAAATCCTAAACGACGATCTAATTCACGTTTTATATCTTCTTTGACATGACTTTCAAGACCATCCCATTTGTTGACGGAAATAACTAATGAACGCCCTGCGTTCAATACAAAGCCAAGTAAACTTAGATCTTGATCAGTTATCCCTTCACGTGCATCGATAACCAACAACACAACATTGGCTTCTTCAATGGCTTGTAAGGTTTTAACAATAGAGAATTTCTCGATTGCCTCATTGATATTTTTGCGGCGACGAACACCAGCAGTATCAATTAAAATATATTCGCGACCATCACGTTCCATTGGAATGAAAATACTATCTCGAGTCGTACCCGGCTCATCAAACACCACAACCCGTTCTTCACCTAATATACGGTTAGTTAAGGTGGATTTACCTACATTCGGTTTACCAACAATAGCCAGTTTAATCGGTTGATTTTGTAACCATTCTAATTGCTTATCAGCATCGGCATCGTCATCGTTACGGACAGGCTCCACAGCAATCATATCTGGAAAATCGGCTTCGAGCGGCTCCAGAGTCAAATCTAACAACTGCGCAATACCACGACCATGTGCTGCCGCAATCTGTTGTACGTCGCCCATACCCAACGTATAAAAATCGGCACTTTCACTATCGCCATCTATGCCATCGACTTTGTTAGCAACGACGTACACGGTTTTTTGTTGTTTACGTAAGTACTCAGCAATGCCACGATCCGCAGCAGTCAATCCGGCGCGCGCATCCACCAAGAAAATCACCACATCGGCTTCATCAACCGCTAATAGGGATTGGTTTGCCATTTCAGCATCAATACCAGCTTCATCACCAGTAATACCACCAGTATCAATGACGATAAACTGGCGCTCTTCAAATTTAGCAGTACCGTATTTACGATCTCGTGTGAGGCCTGGAAAATCAGCGACGAGTGCATCTCGAGAGTTCGTTAAACGATTAAATAATGTAGACTTACCTACATTTGGACGACCCACAAGGGCCAAGACCGGAAGCATGGTGTTACCTTAATAAAGTAATTTGCGCGGAGTTATTCAGTACCCAGCGCAAATAAAGTACCTTGAGCATTTTGCATAAACAAAGTGTTGTTTGTAACGACGCCTGGCGCATAAAAACGCTTATCCTTGTCATTACCTAATTTAAGTCTCGCGGCGAGTGTACCATCAGTTGGGTCAATTAAATGCACCGAACCAAAGTTATCCCCTATCGCGATAAAGCCATTAAAGAGTACCGCAGATGTAATATCTCGGCCTTTAAATGTTGATTGTGACCACATTTCTACGCCGTTACGCACATCTAACGCGAACACATTGCCAGATACATCTGAGACAATAATGCGATTACCCGCAATCGCTAAATTACGGTAACTCGCGTATTCACGTTTCCAAATCACGCGACCTGTACGTAATTCAATGGCCGTTAATGCGCCATTAAATGACACAATATATACGTTCGCGCCGACTATAACCGGCTGTGTGTCAACATCAATAATACGTTCTAGCTCGGTTGCTCCTGAAGGAGTTGTCACTGTGGCTTCCCACGCAACTAAACCTGAATCAGCGATATTAACTTGTAATTTGCCCGCAGCAGTACCAACTAATACGCCCCCATTTGCGACTAGCGGAGCAGAAGTGCCACGCAACGACAACGGCGGAACATCAGATTCATGGATCCACGTTTGGTTACCGGTCACCAAATCATACGCAATTAAGCGTCCAGCTGTTGTATTGACTACAATCATGCCATCACCAATTGATGGGGTTGCAATGATCTCACCAGGAACCTTGATATCAAAATCAATAGCTCCCGTCTCTTGATTTAAGCCAAGTAAACGGCCATCCTCAGAACCAACATAAACATGCTCAGCACTAACGGCTAATCCACCAGCAAGCTTCGCTGAGGTACCAGCTGAAAAGAAACTTCCGCCAGTATTGATACGTTGTTGCCAGATTTTTTCGCCCGATAAATTGTAGGCAACGACTAGACCTTGCCTATCCGCAGCAAATACCTTGTCGCCAGACACTTGTGGTTGTAAGCGAGAAAAGTAGTCGCCAATACCCTTACCGACTTCACGCTCCCATAGCACATTCAAATTGACTTTATTTTCAATCGGCGCAAGGTTACGAATTTCAACCACTTCGTCATCTTCAAACCAATCGGTGACACTTTCACAACCAGAGAGCATCATTAGACACAAGAGCGCGCTGAGTAATTTGGACCGTAAAGCAAACATCATAAATTAGTTTCCAGTCGAGTTAGCAGCACTGTCAATCAGCGCTGGAATATTATCTAATCGAATTTGTACTGAACGGTCTTCTTTCGCCGCGATAGAAGCCGTATAGGCATTCTGTGCTTGTGCAAAATCCCCCTGAGCGACCAATATATCACCACGTAATGCTTCTTTTTCAGCAGTATAGGCCGTATTTTCAACTTTCGCTAAACTGGCTAATGCCGCGCTGTAATCTAAAGTAGCAAACTGCACACGCGCTAAACGTAGATTAGCAACCGTCAACAAAATGGGATCTGTCGTTAACGTTGAAACTTGCTGCAAGTGTGCGACCGCAGTAACAAAATCACCTTTTTCAACTGCCGTTTGCGCAGCAATAAAGCCCGCTAATGGCGCGTAACCAGTGGTACCTTGAGCAGTAATAAATGCCTTGGCATTATCAATGGCGTTATCTTCTGATAATGACGTTACTAAGGTTTGATATTGCGCAGACGCCGTTTCTTTGGCTGCGACTTGAGTGTCGTTATAGTAACGCCAGCTCCATAAGCCACCTAAACCTAATACGGCGCCAATCACGATGGCACTGCCGTTCTCTTTCCAAAACTTTTTAATCGCTTCGACTTGTTGTTCTTCTGTTGCGAACTGTTCCATGGATATTCCTACTTCTTTAGCGGTATTAATGAATACCGTCGATTAAGGGTTAAAAAATGTATTGAGCACGGTGCTCAACGCTGACAATGCCACTGTCACTTGCTCGGCCTCGCCACCTAAATATTTGACTGTCACTTGTTGTTGTTGGACTTCATCTGTACCAATCAACAATGCCACTTTTGCTTGCGCCGTGTCAGCTCGTTTTAATTGTTTTTTCATATTCCCGCCACCACAATGCATTTGCACGCGTAAACGAGTCTCGTCTCTTAGTCGTTCTGCTGTCGTCTGTGCATATAATAACGCATCTTCACTCAAAGCGGTAATATAGACATCAACCGGTGCTGGAACGGCATCCGTAAGTGATAATTCTGTTAGCATTAATACCAAACGCTCAAGTCCTAATGCAAAGCCAACCGCTGGTGCTGTTTTACCACCCAACTGCTCGACTAATCCATCATAACGACCGCCGGCACAAATTGTCCCTTGCGCACCTAATGTATCAGTAACCCACTCGAATACCGTGGCATTGTAATAATCCAATCCACGCACTAATTTGGGATTAACTCGGTATGAGATACCTAAGTGGTCTAATCGTTCACATAATTGTGCAAAATGTTTAGCACTTTCAGGATCTAAATGATCTTGTAACTTAGGCGCATTTTCTAATAACGCTTGGACATCTTGATTTTTTGAATCTAAAACACGTAAAGGATTGGTGTGCATGCGACGTTTGGAATCTTCATCCAACTGTGCTTCATGCTCAATTAAAAAAGCAATCAACTTAGTTTTGTAATCCGCACGAGCCGCATTCGAGCCTAATGAATTCACTTCTAACGTGACATGCTCACTAATCCCAAATGCTTTCCATAAACGCGCACTTAAGCTAATCACTTCAGCATCAATATCCGGCCCAGCTAAACCATAAGTTTCGACACCAAATTGGTGGAACTGACGATAACGACCTTTTTGTGGACGTTCATGACGGAACATCGGTCCCATGTACCACAAACGCTGCTGTTGGTTATAAATTAACCCATGTTGATTGCCTGCGCGAACGGCACTGGCTGTTCCTTCCGGACGCAAAGTCAACGAGTCACCATTGCGATCGGCGAAGGTATACATTTCTTTTTCGACAATATCCGTGACTTCACCTATCGAACGTTTGAACAATTCGGTGCTTTCAACGATCGGCATACGGATCTCTTGATAGCCGTACTGCGCGACTGTCGTGCGTAAAATATCCTCAACGTATTGCCAAATACCTGTTTGTTCAGGTAAACAATCGTTCATGCCGCGAATTGCTTGAATGGTTTTTGCCACAGAAATGTCTCACTCTCAAATTCAAAGTTCGCACCCAAAATCGCTAAATTCTAAGCACAAATAACAAAGCCCCATATTATAGGGGCTTTATGTTGGTTCGTATAGTCAATAAATTATCAAGAATCGACTTCTTGGATTGCAATGCGTTTTTGTGGATCTAATTGCGCAGCTTTCGCTCTGATCTTTTGTTCTAACTGATTAACTAAATCATCATTCGACAAGCGTTCACGCTGACGTTTACCATTTAAGTAAAAGCCACTCATATTACGTGCGCCGGTTAAGCCTAAATCAGAGATTTCTGCCTCACCTGGACCATTCACCACACACCCGATAATAGACACGTCCATGGGTGTTAAAATATCTTCTACACGCTGCTCTAAGGCATTGACGGTACTGATCACATCAAATTCTTGGCGAGAACAACTCGGACATGCGATAAAGTTAATCCCACGCGAACGAATACGTAATGATTTAAGAATATCAAAGCCTACTTTGATTTCTTCAATCGGGTCTGCAGCCAAAGACACGCGCAAAGTATCGCCGATACCTTCGGCTAACAACATGCCTAAGCCGACCGCGCTTTTTACGGAACCTGCACGCATTCCGCCAGCTTCAGTGATCCCTAAATGCAGCGGTTGCACAATTTGTTTCGCCAGTTCACGATATGCACCAACCGCCAAAAATACATCGGATGCTTTGACTGAAACTTTAAACTGGTCGAAATTTAATTTATCTAAAATATCAACATGGCGCATAGCTGATTCAACGAGTGCCATCGACGTCGGTTCACCATATTTTTCTTGTAAGTCTTTTTCTAACGAACCGCCATTGACACCAATGCGGATCGGAATATTCTTATCTCTGGCACAATCAACAACGGCGCGGACACGGTCCATACTGCCAATATTACCAGGATTGATGCGTAAACAATCAACCCCATATTCAGCCACTTTTAAGGCTATACGATAATCAAAATGAATATCCGCAATTAACGGCACACTGACTTGTTGTTTAATGAGTTTAAATGCTTCAGCAGCTTCCATCGTCGGCACTGATACGCGCACAATTTCGCCACCCACAGCAACGATACGATTAATCTGTGCAACAGTTGCTGCTACATCGGTAGTCGGGGTATTGGTCATCGACTGCACGGCAATTGGCGCACCATCACCAATCGGGACATTCCCGACATTAATGCGGATAGACTTACGACGAGTAATAGGTGAATCAGCAAACATAACGATTAATCCTGTAGCGGTAACACAAACCGACCCGTTCGGTCTGAAGGTAAAAAAGATATATCAATCGGTTCACCATCGTACTGTACATTCACAGAACCTGGGGCGCCTAATATCACTGAAAATGGCGCTTGCCCAACTACAGGCATGACACGACCGGCTTTTTTAACACCATAAGCAATATCATTGCCGGTCGCATCAGTAATTTTAATCCAGCAATCGCCAGAAAAACTAAAGATCAATTCAACCAACTCGTTACTATCTTGCATCGACTCGTTGTCATCGGCAAACAAACGTAACTCTGACTCTACATCCGGTTCATTATTTTCTAATACTGTTAATACCTGATCGATATTTTCTGGATTGGTGTTTGGAATAAAATCAGGGATCGCCGCTGTTGTCTCGTCCGCAAGTTCAGCTTGTTCATATGGAGCAAGATCCGAGCCCGTCTCCATGTCAACTTCAGCATCAACTTCAGCATCAACTTCAGGATCAACTTCAGGATCAACTTCAGTTGCATTTGTAAGATCCGTTAATTCAGAGTCAATCTCGACAGCATTAAGCGTAAAAGAATCGTCCTCAATGGCATCAAAAATAGGTGTTTGCAACGACTCAGAGACTGATTGCTCTGCCTCCGGCACATTGCTTTTTGCTGCAAAAAACGGTTCAGATTGATGCTGAACCCACCACAAAATACTCAATAAAATGACCAATGCAATGATACTGTAGGTCACTATCATCCACCGTGAATCATTATGTTCTCGAGAGACTTTACGTGAAAAACTTTGCATTTTTTTAGGTGTGAGATCATCACTTATATGCAGCTCATTGAATAACTGAATAATATGATTTTCATTTAATCCCAGCAGCTTTGCATAAGAGCGCACATAGCCTTTGGTAAATGTTAATGAAATCGTAGAAAGGACTTCATCACGTTCTAGCGCCTCAATAATGCCAACTTTTAAACGTAATTTTTGAGCGATATCAGCAGCAGTAAAACCTTTTGCATTTCGAGCTTGTGAGAGTAATGAGCCCGGTGTATCAAACTGTGAATTTACTTCAGTGGAGTCTGTCATAATCCGTTAGGTTTCCTTCCAAAATGACAAGCTAGGTGGTGATGGTTCAATTGTAACCAACAATGAGTTTAATACCAACGGGTAAGCTATCAGTTTGTGAAATATTATTCCACGTCATAATATCAAAAACCGAAATATTGTACTGGCGCGATAATCGATACAAGGTTTCCCCTGCTTTTAAGGTATGAGTTACTGGGTTAGACATTGCCGCTGAGGATGTGTCTGTCAGCGTATTTGTTGTCTGCCGAATTGCTTGTGTTTGTTTTTTTACTTGCAGTATATATTCATCGAGTTTAGTTTGAGCTTGAAGCGTATTGGGGTGAGATGGATAACGCGATTTAAGGACATTTAACCAGCCACGTGCTTTTTCTTCGTCACCTTGCGACAAGCCTACATCAAAGCTTAAATACATGGAATCAGGGTTAGGTCCAACGACACGTTCATAGCTTTTTATCGTCATGAGTGCCTTATCATGTTCATTTTGAGAAGCATAAAGTTCAGCTAACAAATATAAACTATTTTGACGTGTAGGTTCAAAATTTAACGCTTTGTTGAGGTATTCAATCGCAGCAAATATATCCCCTTGAACTTGGCTACAGATTGCTAAATTTTCATAAGTTTGGGCAGTGGATAAATAATTTTGATTATCAATGGCGATAAAGAAGTATTTTTTCGCTTGCTCATATTCCCCTTGAGTACATAAAAAAGCACCGTATGAATTAGCAATCTCTGGGTTTTCACTATCAAGGTTTAACGCGACTAAGTAACTTTCATTGGCTAATGCGTTTTCTCCTACCTTTTGGTAGTAATAAGCGATGCCATAATGAGCGCCAGCGAACCGTGGAGCAAAATCTAACGCTTTATCGATATTGAACTTAGCCTGCTGGAAGTTATTAGATTTTAGGTAGGTTAACCCTAGCGCTAAGCGATTTTTGGCAGCAGCGAGTGGATCAGGAATATTATTACGCTCACTAACCGTGCTTGTACAAGCCGATAACAAGACCACTAGCACCACAGTGCTAAATACTTTCCACATATCTGTTCTACCTTTAACGAAAGCCGTTCGTAGCTTACTTTTTTTCTACTTTAACCGAAATCGGTTCACCTTTTAACTGTTTTTTTAACATACGCTTGGTGCGGTCAACAACGTCACCCACTAATTGTCCACAAGCCGCATCAATATCATCTCCGCGGGTTTTTCGTACCATTACCGTATAGCCTTCACTCATCAGCACTTTAGAAAAACGGTCAATACGAGAATTACTCGAACAGGTGTATGGCGAACCCGGATAAGGATTGAATGGGATCAAGTTAATCTTACACGGTGTGTCTTTTAGCACTTTCGCTAGTTCGTGTGCTTGATCAGTACTATCATTGATGTTCGCTAGCATCACATACTCAACAGTCACTTTGCCCTGATTAGCTTTTGACTTGTCTAAGTACCGACGTACACCAGCCAAAAAAGTTTCAATATTATATTTTTTATTTACAGGGACAATTTCATTACGTAATTCATCATTTGGTGCGTGTAAAGAAATCGCTAATGCCACATCAATTTGGTCACCTAACATATCTAATGCAGGTACAACACCTGAGGTGGATAGTGTCACTCGGCGTTTGGATAAACCAAAAGCAAAATCATCCATCATCAGTTCCATCGCAGGAATAACGTTTTTAATGTTTAGCAATGGTTCGCCCATCCCCATCATAACTACATTCGTTATTGGTCGTTTTGACGTATCCTTTGACAAACCAATCGTTATGGCTACGCGCCAAACTTGACCAATAATTTCACTGACTGATAGATTACGGTTAAAACCTTGTTGTCCAGTAGAGCAAAACGTACATTCCAACGCACAGCCAACTTGCGATGACACGCACAATGTAGCCCGGTCTGTTTCAGGGATCCACACCGCTTCCACTTCTTGCCCGCCTTCTAAGGTCAGTGCAAATTTGATGGTGCCATCTGTTGCATTTTTTTGATACGCAATTTCTGGTGCTTTAATTTCTGCAACGCGATTTAATTTATCTTTGAGTGTCTTATTGAGATTGGTCATATCATCAATACTGCTGACGCCACGATGATAAATCCATTGCATCATTTGATCAGCACGGAATGGTTTTTCACCAATCGACGAAAAAAACTCACGCATACCCGAGCGGGTTAAATCCAACAAATTAACCTTTTTGATGGGCGTTACTTGTTCTTCTTGTTGAGGTATTTCCGAAACCGTTGTCATTTTATTTTACCTAATCATTACTAATGTTGACGCTTAACTTACTGCTACAAATGAAAAAGGGAGCTAGACGCTCCCTTTTATCTAACATGTTACTGAGTGCTTAGCGAGTGCGTGGGCAAACTTCTTCGTCAGAGAAGAAATAAGCGATTTCACGAGCCGCTGATTCAGGTGCATCAGAACCATGAACCGCGTTCTCATCAATTGAATCAGCATAGTCAGCACGTAATGTACCGGCAGCAGCGTCAGCAGGGTTAGTTGCACCCATGATTTCGCGATTTTTAACAACCGCGTTTTCGCCTTCAAGTACTTGAACCATTACAGGGCCAGACGTCATGAACGATACTAATGCACCGAAGAAAGGACGTTCTTTATGTTCGCCATAAAAACCTTCCGCTTGTTCTTTGCTTAAATGTACCATTTTAGATGCAACAATGCGTAAGCCAGCTGATTCGAAACGGTTGTAAATTGCACCAATAACGTTTTTAGCTACTGCGTCAGGTTTGATTATAGAGAAAGTTCTTTCCAATGCCATGATGGGCTCCAATATTATAAGTTTGTGTCGTTAGACTAATTTTGCGTGATTATAAGCAAAACCCTAGCAAAAGACTAATTATTTTGTCGATTTATGCTTAGTGGTCTTCACTGGCATGGTTAATAGTGTACTTAGGAATTTCCACAACCAAATCGTCATCTGTCACAATCACCTGACAACTTAAACGTGACTCAGGTTCTAGACCCCATGCCTTGTCTAATAAATCATCTTCTAGTTCATCACTTTCTGCAAGTGCGTCGAATCCTTCGCGGATAATGACGTGACACGTTGTACACGCACACACCTTTTCACAGGCATGCTCAATACCAATGCCGTTTTTTAACGCAACATCCAGTACTGTCTCCCCTTTTTCGGCTTCTAAGACTGCGCCATCTGGGCACAA
Source organism: Glaciecola sp. (assembly GCA_029251505.1). Lineage (GTDB taxonomy): Bacteria > Pseudomonadota > Gammaproteobacteria > Enterobacterales > Alteromonadaceae > Opacimonas. Next base: position 20,615 of record JAQXDG010000135.1, read on the forward strand.
TTCGTCATGGGGTAAAAAGATTATTTGTGTCATCTGTTATTTCTGCCTAATTAAATATCATCAACCGATTGACCGGCTAATGCTTGTTGAATTGATTCGTCCATTCGTCGAGATGCAAAATCTTGTGATGCTTTATCCACCACTTCTATCGCGTCTTTAATCGCTTGAGTATCGTCGCCTTTAGCCGTGTTTGCAAGTGCAGCCATGGCGTCTTGTAATGAACTTAATTCAGTCGCTGACAATAGCTTTGTGCCATTTTGTGCTAAGGCGACGACCAATGCTTCTAATACGCGATCGGCATCCACTTGTTGCTCTTTTAGCATACGTGCTTGCATATCGGCTTTGGCATGACTCATTGAGGCTTTTAGCATCGAAGCAATTTGGTCTTCCGCTAAGCCAAATGATGGTTTTACCTGAATGTGTGCTTGTACCCCTGATGATTTTTCCATCGCAGTGACATTTAACAGCCCATCTGCATCAACTTGAAAGGTCACGCGTATGTGAGCGGCACCTGCTGTCATTGGCGGAATACCTGTTAATGTAAAACGCGCCAAAGATCGACAATCTTCAACTAACTCACGCTCACCTTGTAAGACGTGGATCATCATTGCCGTTTGGCCGTCTTTAAATGTCGTAAACTCTTGTGCTTTAGCGACAGGTATAGTGGTATTGCGGGGGATCACTTTTTCAACTAATCCCCCCATTGTTTCTAGTCCCAACGATAACGGTAACACATCGAGTAATAACATATCTGAGTCAGGTTTATTACCGGCAAGGATATCCGCTTGCGTGGCAGCACCAATGGCAACAACTTGATCAGGGTCAATCGATGTGAGTGGAGTCTTACCAAAAAAGGCTCCCACTTGAGCGCGCACGAGCGGCACTCTAGTCGAGCCGCCAACCATCACGATCTCTGCGATCTCATCTTTGTCCACTTGCGCGTCTTTTAAACTACGACGACAGGCTTTAATTGTTTTTTTAACCAGCGGCTCGATACACTCAATAAGCTGCGTAAGATTTAATGAAGCATCATACTCAACACCATCTAGCGTAAACATTTGTTGTACTGCATCGATATCTGTCAGTTGCTGCTTGGTCGCTTTAGCCAACGTAATTAAACGTCGGTATACCGCATCTTGCTGGATATCGGATAAGCGCCATTGTGCAATCCAATAATCCGCAATCGCGTGATCAAAATCATCGCCGCCTAAAGCCGCGTCACCACCGGTCGCTAATACCTCAAACACACCTTTGTTGAGTCGTAAAATCGAAATATCGAACGTCCCACCGCCTAAATCATAGACTGCAATGACACCTTCTTGACCTGAATCCAACCCATAGGCAATTGCTGCAGCAGTGGGTTCATTCAATAAGCGTAATACGTTTAATCCCGCTAGTTGGGCCGCATCTTTGGTGCTTTGACGTTGGGCATCATCAAAATAAGCCGGTACAGTGACTACAGCGCCGGTCAGTTCATCCCCTAATGACGCTTCTGCACGGGCTTTTAACGCACGTAATATGTCAGCAGACACAGCTACGGGATTACGCACTTGTCCATCCGCAATAATAGCAACTTGATCATTATCTAGTGGTGCAAACTGATAGGGCAAATGACGCCATTGTGCGGTCACATCACTTAATGCCTGTCCCATAAACCGCTTTACCGAAACGATTGTATTGACAGGATCTGCGTCTGCCATGGCTAACGCATCATAACCGACAGTGACTTTATCATTATGATAATTGACAATGGAAGGTAACAAGGAGCGCCCTTCAGTATCGGGTAAGGTTTGTGCTTGTCCACTACGTACGGTAGCAACAAGAGAATTGGTCGTACCTAAATCAATACCGACTGCTAGTTTTCGCTGATGCGGAGCGGCAGCTTGGCCAGGCTCTGCAATTTGTAATAATGCCATTGCTTACTCTTCTAATTGTTCGAGGTATTGTTCTACTTGAGACTGGAATTTGTAGATAAATGTAAGTTTACGAATTTCATGCGAGATCACTTCATTATGTGCTGCTATTGACGCTTGCTCGCTATCGGAAAATAATGTACTGAGGTGCGCAAGTCGTGCGTTAATATCACTGATTAATTCATCACTAAAGCGCTCTAAGGCATCTTCATCGCCACGCACATCATCCAACGCTTCACGCCATTCCATCTGTTGCATTAAAAAACTATTATCCTGCATTGTTTGTTGTTCGCCACTAATTTCAATGCCGCGTAATGCAAGTAAATGTTGAGCTCTGGATAACGGATGTTTGAGTACACTGTAGGCATCATTGAGTTGCGCATTTTTTTGCAGAGCGATGCGCTTTTCTTGATCTGTACCTGACGCAAATTTATCAGGATGAGTCAGCTTTTGCAGAGTTTGATAAGCATGACTCAGTTGTTGTTTATCAATATCGAGTGTTGCAGGTAAATTAAACAATTGGAAATAATTCATCGTCTCTCGTCAGGCACATAAAAACGTCATTAAACGTTAAAACTTTCGCCGCAACCACATTCGCCATTGGCATTCGGATTAATAAACTGAAAACCTTCATTTAGGCCTTCTTTAGCAAAATCTAATTGTGTGCCATCAAGGTACACCAAACTTTTACCATCGATAATGATTTTTACGCCATTTTCTTCGAAGACCGTGTCGTCTTCGTTAAGATCATCAACGAACTCAAGTACATAGGCTAAACCAGAGCACCCTGTTGTTTTCACACCTAAGCGCAGACCAATCCCCGAACCACGATTAACTAAAAAATCGCGAGCGCGTTGAGCAGCGGCGTCTGATATTGAAATTCCCACAAGGTACTCCTTAATTTATAACTAATTTATAATGTGTTTTTAGCTTTGTAATCTTTAACTGCTGCTTTAATGGCATCTTCAGCTAAGATTGAGCAGTGAATTTTCACTGGTGGTAAAGCAAGTTCTGCAGCAATGTCGGTATTTTTAATCGTCGTTGCTTCGTCTAACGTTTTACCTTTAACCCACTCAGTTACTAGTGAGCTAGATGCAATCGCAGAACCACAACCGTAAGTTTTAAACTTAGCATCTTCGATAATGCCGTTTTCACCTACTTTTAATTGTAGTTTCATTACGTCACCACATGCTGGTGCACCGACCATACCTGTGGCTATGTTTTTATCATTTTTGTCGAATTGCCCAACGTTACGTGGGTTTTCATAATGATCAATTACTAAGTCGCTGTAAGCCATTGTTGTTGCCTCTGTTAGTGCTGGCGACATATTGTACACATCGCCAACGTTGTTTCAATAATAGGAACGTCTAATTAGTGGTGTGCCCACTCAACCGTTGATAAGTCGATGCCTTCTTTGTACATATCCCACAATGGAGACATGTCACGCAACTTATCGATAGAGTTATTGATAACACCAATAACGTAATCAATTTCAGCTTCAGTCGTATAGCGACCTAAGCTAAAGCGAATTGAACTATGTGCTAGCTCATCATTTAAGCCTAACGCACGTAATACATAACTCGGCTCTAGTGACGCAGAAGTACATGCAGAACCTGACGACACGGCCATATCTTTTAATGCCATAATTAAAGATTCACCTTCGACATACGCGAAAGAAATATTTAAATTATGCGGGATACGTTGCTCCATATCACCATTTATATGCACAGCTTCAATATCTTTGATGCCATTGTATAAACGGTCACGCAACATACGAATACGCTCATTTTCAGACGCCATTTCTTGTTTCGCTATGGCAAATGCTTCACCCATACCGACAATTTGATGTGTTGCTAAGGTACCTGAACGCATACCACGTTCATGGCCACCACCATGAATTTGCGCTTCAATACGTACACGAGGTTTACGACATACATAAAGTGCACCAATACCTTTAGGACCATAGGTCTTATGCCCTGAAAAAGACATTAAATCGACTTTGATTTTTTGCAAATCAATTTCTACTTTACCGGTAGACTGTGCTGCATCAACGTGGAAAATGATTTTACGTGAACGACATAGCTCACCAATTGCAGCGATATCTTGAATGACACCGATTTCGTTGTTTACATGCATAATTGAAACTAATACGGTATCTTCACGCATTGCGGCTTCAAGTTTAGCTAAATCAACCAAGCCATTTGCTTCAGGCTCTAAGTAAGTCGCTTCAAAACCTTCACGTTCTAACTGACGGAATGTGTCTAATACAGCTTTGTGCTCTGTCTTAAGCGTAATAATATGCTTACCACGTTTATGATAAAAATTAGCAGCTCCTTTAATCGCAAGGTTGTTTGATTCAGTGGCGCCTGATGTGAAAACAATCTCACGTGGGTCTGCATTCACTAAATCAGCAACTTGATTACGGGCAATATCCACCGCTTCTTCTGCGACCCAACCAAAACGGTGTGAACGTGACGCAGGATTACCAAAGTTACCTTCCATCTCGAGGCACTCGGTCATCTTTTTGGCTACACGATGATCAACAGGTGTAGTGGATGAATAATCTAAATAGATTGGTAAATGCAAATCGCTCATTCTGCGCTCCGGTTACAATTGAAAACTAATGTTAATTTTGCCTGCAGCAGCACTTGACTGCTGCCCATCTTGACGGGTTGCAATGGTCTTAATATCTTGTTTTGCCATTAACTCACCCAAGGTAATACTGTTTAAAAAATTACTAATTCGGTCTGATAAGTCCTGCCATAAATTATGCGTTAGGCACTTTTCACCCCCTTGGCAATCGGCTTTGCCATTACACTTGGTGGCATCAATGGATTCGTTAACCGCAGCGATAACCTCTCCAACTGCGATATCATTGGCATTTTTGCCAAGTCGATAACCGCCACCTGGACCACGTATACTTTCAACCAGAGCGTGTTTTCTCAATTTGGAAAACAACTGCTCTAAATAGGATAATGAAATTTCTTGTCTAACTGAAATATCGTATAACGACACCGGTCCTTGTTGGGAATGCAAAGCAACATCCAACATCGCTGTAACAGCATAGCGTCCTTTTGATGTCAATTTCATATACGTGCACCCTAAATCATGATTTACCCTAACTATTTTACTTACCCGACTAAATTAGTCAAGTATTTAACCTACTAAATTAGTCAAGTATTACAAATAACCTGTTAGGTTTAGATTACAGGGTCGAATTCTTCAGGGCGATCATCGGGGGAATCAGGCCTTTGCGTTGATATACCCGTCGCAGCAAATTCGTTCATATCCATTTTAGGGATCGAGTCAGTACATACATCACCACCCATTGATTGGATCACTGTACACATCTCTTGAAGTTTGTTGTCCATTAAGTGCATGTGTTCTAATAACATGCCCATAGCGTTAGCGACGGGGTCAGGATTATCTACTGCTACAGCATAGGCATCAAAGCCATATTTTTTAGCTATTTTGGCACGTTTCCCATTTTGTTCATGGGCAGTTTGCGCGGACGCCAAAATAATCCGACCAGGGATCCCAATAACAGTTGAATTTGCAGGTGCATCTTTAACCACAACTGAGTTACTACCAATTTTAGCGCCTTTGCCCATGGTAATCGGACCGAGCACTTTTGCCCCTGCACCCACTACAACGTCATCTTCTAGTGTAGGATGGCGTTTACCAGCTTGCCAACTTGTCCCACCTAGCGTAACGCCATGATATAACGTCACATCATTACCAATGACGGCGGTTTCGCCAATCACGACTCCCATGCCATGATCAATAAATACGCGACGACCTAAAGTTGCGCCTGGATGAATTTCAATACCCGTCAAAAATCGAGCAAATGTCGAGAGTGAACGTGCAATCCACTTCAATCCCCAACCCCAAAGTTTATGACTAATACGGTGTATCCAAATCGCATGTAAGCCTGGATAGTTAGTTAATACTTCTAAGGTATTACGCGCTGCAGGATCGCGATGAAATACACTTTTTACGTCTTCTCGTAAATGCTTAAACATGGTGTTCCTTGTCCGTACCTTGTTTTTAATTAGGATTGATTCTTTTTGTCTATCGCAGATAAAATGCCGCGAAGTATATTCAGTTCTGATGATTCAGGGCGTGCACGATTGACTAATCGACGCAGCTTGGTCATCACTACACCCGGGTGGTTTTTGACAATGAACCCCGTGTCCGCAAGTGTTTTTTCTAAATGTACATAAAAACGTTCAAGATCGTCACTTAAGGGATATTCTTGTTCCACTTCTGGAAAGGTTTCTTGTGCTAAAAAGCCCATGCGAATTTCGTAGCATAATGTTTGTACCGCAGCGGCTAAATTAAGCGAGCTGTACTCTGGATTTGCCGGAATACACACATGAAAATGGCATAATTGCAGTTCTTCATTCGTCAAACCATTATTTTCACGACCAAAGACTAATGCTACAGGTCCTTTGTTGGCCTCTTGGATCATTTGTAAACCACACTCACGAGGCGTTAACATTGGCCATGGTAATGTGCGTGAGCGCGCTGAGGTGCCAACAATCAGTGAACAATCTTTAACCGCTTCGGCAACACTGTCCACAATTGTCGCATTCGCTAAGACATCACCCGCCCCTGCTGCTAATGCACTGGATTTGCCATCCGGCGCAGTAATAGGATCGACTAAATATAAATCACTCAATCCCATTGTTTTCATTGCTCTAGCAGCTGAGCCTATATTGCCAGTATGGGAGGTATTGACCAATACGATACGGATATTTTCAAGCATAGTGAGTCTTATTAAATTAATTTCGTGTCACATTATACGCATTGCTTTGTCGTTTTAATAGGTCCGTTCACGCTTTGCTAATACCAAAGATAATATCTATTAGGTTTTGCTGCGTTGTTTTGCTATAATATTGCGCAATGATTTTCTATTACGCCCTGTATGTTGTCATCTACATAGCGCTAACAGAAGATAGTTCTTTGACAATTTAAGTAGTGAGATTTGATATGCATCCTATGCTAAATATCGCCATACGTGCTGCACGCAGCGCTGGCTCAGTAATCACTCGTGGTTACGAAAACCGTGATGATTTAACCGTTACCACAAAACGTGAAAATGATTTTGTAACCAAAATAGACAAGGATGCTGAACACGCAATCATTGAAAAAATCAAACAGTCCTATCCTGAACATTCATTTGTCGGTGAAGAAGGCAGCGTGATTGAAGGCGATCCTAATTTCAAATGGATTATTGACCCGCTAGATGGCACTACTAACTTTATCAAAGGCATTCCACATTTTTGTGTGTCAATTGCCCTTATGCACAAAGGTCGCCTAGACCAAGCGGTTGTCTATGATCCAATCCGTGGTGATTTATTTACGGCTTCTCGTGGTGCGGGTGCTCAATTAAATGGTTTCCGCATTCGTGTGGGTAAAAATAAAGATCTTGCAGGTGGCATTATTGGCACAGCATTCCCATTTAAAGACAAAACGTTAGTCGCTGACTACTTACCTAAATTTACTCAAATATTCATGCAATCCGGTGACATTCGTCGCTCAGGTTCAGCTGCATTGGATTTAGCGTATGTCGCATCTGGTAAATATGACGGCTTTTTTGAAAGTGGTCTTAAACCATGGGATATGGCTGCCGGTGAGCTGATTGTGCGTGAAGCGGGTGGCTTAGTCACTGACTTTTCTGGTGGTAATGATCCAATGCCTAAAGGTGAAATTGTCGCGGGTAACCCACGTGTTGTGCAGCAACTTGTAAAATACTTAAAGTAACGCTATCAAAGTATCTAAATAAAATATCCCCCACGCTATTCTACATTAGCGTAGGGGATATCTTTTTAGGCTTGCTTATTTAAGGCATCGGCTCTAAATCTTCACCTTCTTTTTCAATCTCTTCAGGGATCAAATCTTCTTTACTGATACCGAGTAGTAAAGCAACGGAGCTTGAAATATAAATCGATGAATACGTACCGATAACCACACCAAATAACAATGCAGTAGAGAAACCATGGATCAGCGCTCCACCAACAAAGAACAACACTAACAATACCAATGCAGTCGTTACAGAGGTGATAATAGTTCGGTTCAAGGTTTGCGTTAATGAAATATTAATAATTTCTTCCGGTTCACCTTTACGAATCTTACGGAAATTTTCGCGGATCCGGTCTGATACAACAATCGTATCATTCAATGAGTATCCTATTACAGCCAAAACCGCAGCCAGAATTGTCAAATCGAATTCTAATTGTAAAAACGAAAATAAACCTAATGTAATGATGACATCATGCGCCAATGCAGAGACTGAGCCTAACGCAAAGCGCCATTCAAAACGCATAGCGACATAAATCAAGATACAAATCAGCGCCGTCAGCATCGCTAAACCGCCCTGTTCCGTCAACTCTTCACCCACGTTTGGACCGACAAACTCAATCCTACGCATATCAACTTGTTTACCCGTGGCGCGCAATGCTAGCATCACTTGGTCGCCAACATCGGCCGATTTAACCCCTTCACGAGGTGCTAAACGGATTAACACATCATAACTTGAACCAAAGTTTTGTACGATAGCATCACCAAATGTCGCCGCATCTAGCTCTTTACGGATTTCATCCAGATTGGCTTTATCTGGGTAACCGACCTCGATTAATGTACCGCCGGTAAAATCTAAACCCCAGTTTAGTTGGTTTACTGCAAGAGAGCCAATTGACGCTAAAATCAATACCGAAGACAGTATTAGAGCAGGAATGCGCAAGCGCATAAATTTGACGGTGTCGTTAATTTTTAATAAACGCATAATTTGAGCCCCTTAAATCGACAAAGATTCAAGGCGACGACCGCCCCAAATTAAGTTCACTATCAAGCGTGTTAACACGATAGCAGTAAACATAGACGTAGCGATACCAATCATCAGTGTGATGGAAAAGCCTTTGATTGGTCCGGTACCGACTGCAAACAATATTAAGCCTGCGATAAATGTCGTAATGTTTGCATCTAAAATGGTTGAAAATGCACTATCATAACCATGATGGATTGCTTGTTGTGGCGAACGACCATCTCGTAGTTCTTCACGAATACGTTCAAAAATCAGCACATTCGCATCAACTGCCATACCAACGGTTAAAACAATACCTGCCATTCCAGGTAGCGTTAAGGTTGCGCCAGGGATCATCGACATCACACCGACTATCATCACTAAGTTAGCGACCAACGCAATATTGGCGACAATACCAAAGGCTTTGTAATAAACGAGCATAAAGAACAAGACTAATAACAATCCACCTTGGATTGCTTTCATACCTAATTCGATATTTTCAGCCCCTAAACTTGGTCCAACTGTGCGCTCTTCAACAATAGTGATCGGAGCAATCAACGCACCAGCACGCAATAATAAGGCTAAATCACGCGCTTCTTTAGGCGAATCTAATCCCGTAATACGGAAGTTACTGCCCAAACGTGCTTGAATCGTAGCGATAGAAATGACTTCTTCTTTTTTCTCAAAAATCAGTTTGTCGTTACTATCTCGTTCACCCGTTGCTTTGTATTCAATAAACACCGTCGCCATTGGATTACCAATATTGTCTTTAGTGCCTTGTGACATCTTACTGCCACCTTTTGAATCCAATGAAATATTCACCTGTGGAATCCCATATTCATCAACACCACTGTTGGCATCAATAATATGGTTACCGGTTAGCATGACACGTTTATTCAGTAATTGCGGACGGCCGCTGCGGTCGTTAACCAAAATAGACGAGGCTGGAATACGACCATTGACGGCATCACGCACATCATTGTCTTGGTCCACCATTCTAAACTCTAGGGTCGCTGTTGCGTTAAGAATTTCTTTCGCTTTAGCAGTATCTTGAATACCAGGCAACTGCACAACAATCCGTTCTGCACCTTGCTTTTGCACTAATGGCTCTGCGACACCTAATTGATTGACTCGATTACGGATAATGGTAATGTTTTGTTTTACCGCATAATCACGAATTTGAACTAGGCGATTTTCAGAGAAGGTCACACGAATGATTAAGCCATCGCGTTCGTTAAATTCTAGATCTGGATTACGGTTACGTAAGAAAAAACGCGCTTTATCAAGTGTTTCTTGGTCACGAAACTGGATCGTGACGGCATCACCGACTTGTTTGACAGTACGGTAACGGATTTTTTCTTCACGCAACGCAGTACGGAAGTCACCCACTAGATCTTCGGTCGTTTTAGCGATAGCTGAATTCATATCCACTTCCATCAAGAAGTGAACACCACCACGTAAATCTAGACCCAGCTTCATCGGGCTACCACCTAATGCTGCCAACCATTGCGGCGTATCAGGGGCTAAATTCATCGCGACAAAATAATCATCGCCAAGCTGTGCTTCTAACGCTTCACGAGCAACTAGCTGGCTATCAGAGTTATTGACACGGACTAAGATCTTACCATCGGCGTAATCAATACGCTTAGTCGCAACATCGTTCGCTTTTAGGATAGTTTCAATTTCTGGCACCATCGCTTGCGTCACTTGCGCATTACGTCCTGCAGAGATTTGTATTGCGTGATCTTCACCATAAATATTAGGCAAAGCATACAGTGCAGACGCACCGACTATCAACAACACTAAAATATATTTCCAAATCGGAGTTTGATTTAACACAACTCTTAGTCCTACTTCGAATATAAAAAAAATGGCTCGATTACCGAGCCATTATAAGGATTAGACAGCTTTCATTGTGCCTTTTGGCAACACCGCTGTTACCGCAGATTTTTGAATAATGATTTCATTTGATTCATTCAATGCAATCTCAATAAAATCTTTGTCTTCAGTCACCTTAGTAATTTTACCGACTAAACCACCTTGTGTAAGCACTTCATCACCTTTAGATAATGAAGAAACAAGATTTTTGTGTTCTTTTACACGCTTCGCTTGTGGACGGTATAATAAGAAATAAAAGATTAAACCAAATACAGCTAACATAATTAGCATTTCAAAACCGCCACCTTGTGCGCTTCCGCCGGCTGCTTGTGCATGTGCTGTTGAAATAAATAAACTCATAGTAGTACTTCCTTAATAGTTAAAAATAATGGCTTATGCCGATTCTAGTGCCGGCACTGGCATGTCTTTTTGCTGATAAAACTCTGTCACAAATTCGTCTAATTGACCTTTCTCAATTGCGTCACGCAAACCTTGCATAACGATTTGGTAATAACGTAAATTATGGATCGTATTTAAACGAGAACCCAAAATTTCATTGCACTTGTCTAAATGATGTAGATATGACCGAGAATAATTTTTACAAGTGTAACAGTCACATTTTTCGTCCAAAGGAGCCGTATCTGTTTTATGTTTAGCGTTGCGGATCTTCACCACGCCATCGGTCACAAATAAATGACCATTGCGTGCATTTCGCGTAGGCATAACACAATCAAACATATCAATACCACGACGCACCGCTTCAACGATATCTTCCGGCTTACCTACACCCATTAAATAACGTGGTTTGTTTTCTGGACATTTATGCGCGGTATTATCCAGTACTCGGATCATGTCTTCTTTGGGCTCGCCGACTGATAAACCGCCAATGGCATAACCATCAAAGCCGATTTTCTCTAATGCTTCTAGCGAGATATCACGTAAACCTTCATACATGCCACCTTGAACAATACCAAACAATGCAGCGTCACTATCACCATGTTCGTCTTTACTACGCTGCGCCCAACGCAGAGATAGCTCCATCGAAATACGGGCTTCTTGCTCCGTTGCAGGATAAGGCGTACATTCATCAAATATCATTACGACGTCTGAATCTAAACTACGTTGCACTTCCATTGAGCGCTCAGGTGTCAGCATGATTTTGTCACCATTGATAGGCGAGTTGAATCTAACACCTTCTTCAGTGATCTTGCGCATTTTACCTAAACAAAAAACCTGAAACCCACCTGAATCGGTAAGAATTGGCTTATTCC
>JAQXDG010000165.1 GCA_029251505.1 Glaciecola sp.
ATTTTAAACCAAAATGAACCAGTTCCCATTAGCACCGCAGCAGGACAAGCATGTATTGCATTGGTAACAGAATGCTATACCCCTGCAGCAACGTCACCACCTACTTTCGATACCAATCCAATTCCTACTGCAGTGTCCGGTACAGAAATAACTATCCCTATTAATGTGGATAAATCCAGTACGATTTATTATGTGGTTGATAGCAAACGCGCGTCTCCTTTAAATTCCGACATTATTAACGGAACTTATGGTGGAACTGCGTTTTATAGCACTGGTTCAATAGCAGCCAGTGAGTTAGACGATGATTTTGCCACTACTTTAAATATTACGGGTTTAACATCAGGTACATTTTATACAGTTTATGTATTAGCCGTAGATGCTGTAGATACAACATTAGAATCCGTTGTCGAAGAATACGACATTACCATGCCTATTGTGCCTTTGTTTGATGAAGATACCCTCGTCACGAATATTTTAACGCCTTACAAAACCGATGCTGGTTACGGTGGGGCTAGAGAAGCAGTTGAATTAGAAGTTGATTTAAGTCGTGGCTCCGATATTCATTATGTCACATTACCAACAACGGACTCTGCTCCTACAGCAGCACAAGTATTAACAAAAGCTGCGGATACGAGTATTACTTTAAGTGGTGTTCAGCAAAATGTATCAGCACGCGGTAAATTTACTATCGATAGCCTCGACCGTGATACTGCTTATACATTATATAGTGTGGCAACCTTTCCGGGTGATACGGCATTAGCATCAGGCGTTCAAACGACAGCGCTAAGATTAGTGACTGGCACTGATAAACTGTTATTTGATGACTGGGCGAGAATGGATGATCCAGAAGACGACTTTGTTACGTTTTATGACACCACGCCAACTATTTCAGGCTCAGCGAACAAAGATTCTATGTTGTTTGCAAAATTGAATGGTGAGTTACTTTCTGGTATTGAGAGTCCCGAAATACCTCGGTCTCCAATTGGAACTAAGCTATGTGTCAATCTTGCCGATAGCTGCTCTGATTATTTGGCGCATTGGCATATTACGCTGGATGCTGATGTTAGTGATGATATTCAAACGCTTGAAATAGTCAGTGATGATGATGAAAATGGGTTAGTTGAGCGTTCAGTTCTTAAATTTAAAGTCAGTACTCCACCTGAAAAATTCAGAACGTCAATTACCCCTGGTGGTGAATCAAGCGAAAAGTATGATTTTGAATTCAGTGCTTACACTAGAGCAAGCACCGACGACATGACCTTGCTAACATGGAATGGTGAACGTTATGTTGAATACACATCTGGCATTACCGGAACGTTAACGTATCGCGGTCGAGTCACTAACTGGGGTGATGGCGGCGGTGGTATGGCCTGGGCGACTCTATATCCCGATGGCCAAATGATCATTATGATCAACTACGGCAAAGCCGGTGAAGAAGGTACAACGCTTACATTTGACACCAATAATGATGACGTTTTTAGTGGTTTTGAAATTGACAATACGATAGTCGCTCCTGCATCAGGCGCCCAAGCTGACAAAGAAATTTCTTACACCTGGTCATCTCACCCTGGTGCTATGTACAAGCAGGTTTGGCGTGATGACAAAATCAATAATTGGCGAGACTACTACGATACCGACATTGGCTTAACAATGATGTTGGGTGCAAATAATTCGATGGATTGGATCATGGCACGTGATTTAAATATATCGTTAAATCTAAAGACCGTTGTTTTACCTGCGTCTAAATATTATGACACCACTTTTAACTTTTTGAATGCTGATAGTACGCAGTTAGATCAATACAGAGCGTGGCGTCAGAATCTTACTGATAGCACCCACGCTAAGTATGTGAAAGTAGTTGAAGATCTTGCATATTGTAATACTCCTTTGCAAAATTCTTCACAATGTACTGATACCATTCCAGATACTAAATTGAATGTTATTCATGTTGTTGGTTATGGTTTAGGCGGTCGAAGGGACCTCGATTCCGGTAACTTCTACAAAATGTTTACCAACCTAACTCGTCAAAAAGCCGGAACGGGTCTGCACGAGCTTGGGCATACTTTATCACTGGGTCACTGCGCAAATCAGCGTGATACTATGTGTGCAGGTGGTGGTTTCTGGTTTGGTCGTGATGGACAACAGCGCGCTAAACAAAATATTGCTAGTTTCAGTCAAGGTGGAAATACCTTAATAACGAATGAAGTTTATGCTGCACCTCTTCCACCATATTCTGGTGAAGATTATCACCGCATGACGGCAGGAACGAACTCATTAGTTGACGTATTAGCCAACGATATCGACAACAATGGTGATACGGTATCCATCGCTGAAGTTGATAGTGAAACATTCTTTGGTGGCACAGCGGTTATTGAAGCTGGAAAAGTACGTTATACCCCTCCTACTGGATTTACGGGGTTAGATTATTTTGCCTACAAAGCGCAAAGTGGTACAGTCGGTTCAAATGATTATTTCACAAATACTGCTCATGCAACTGTGTATG
>JAQXDG010000188.1 GCA_029251505.1 Glaciecola sp.
TTACGACCAAACAATGTGCCTTGAGGGCCACGAATAACTTCTACTTGCTCGGTATCGAACAATGGAAAGCTTTTTAATACGACGTTTTCCATGACGACGTTATCCATCACAATAGAAACAGGCTGAGATGCAGCTAAATCAAAATCAGTATTACCTAAACCGCGCATATAAAAACGTGGTGCAACACGGCCATTAGAGCTTTCTGCATACAAACCAGGGACACGAGTCGCTAGTGCTAAGATATCATCACCACCAGAAAATAGGCTTGCAAAACGCTCACCATTTAACGTAGCAATTGAAATTGGCACTTCTTGAAGACTTTGAGACCGCTTTTGCGCAGTGACAGTAATGGTCTCCAGACCTTTTTCTTCTGACACGTCTTGGTTAGCAATTGCAGTGTTAGCTGATAATAGGGTGTAAAATTCGCGCGGACTATAGTCTATTTTTCTCCTGAACGATAATCAATTCATGTAATTGATTCGTCAGACGTTATCGTTTTGTGCCAGTATTGATACACACAATAAAAATAACAGGTGTTTCATGCAATTATTAAATGACCAATCATTTATGGGGAAAACAGTCTTAATCACTGGCGGTGCTTCTGGCATAGGCGCACAAAGTGCACTGACGTTTGCTCAGTTAGGTGCCAATATCGTATTGTCGGATATTGATCAAGCTGCTGGTTTGGCGACACTAGCTCGTATTCATGAAGTCGGTGTTCAAGGCATTTATATTCACGCTGATGTGAGTGACGTTGACCAAGTTAATGCGATGTTTGCAACGGCCATTGACGAATTCACCCATATTGATGCGGTCGTGAATAATGCCGGTGTCGAATACCCACCCACGCCAACACATTTGACAGATGATGCCCTGTTTTTAAAAAATGTAGATGTGAATATTAAAGGCGTGTGGTTTTGTGTCAAAGCCGCGCTTAACATGATGCTCAAACAAGGAGGTGGGCAGATTATTAATGTCGCCTCTGTAGCAGGCTTGCGTTCTGCACCCATGATATCAGGATACAGCGCGACAAAGCATGCTGTGGTTGGCTTAACTAAGTCCGTAGCCGTAGAGTATGCGAGAGCCAATATTCGGGTAAATGCGGTTTGTCCAAGTTTTATTGATACACCGATGGTGCAACGCACATTGGCGCATATGGACGAAAAAGGGCAACGTTTAATTATGGGAGCCAGTCCGATGAAACGTCTAGGTAAACCTCAAGAAATCGCGAATGCAATTATATGGTTGGCATCTGATGAGTCTAGTTTTATGAACGGACATTGTATGACGATGGATGGCGGTATGCTCGCTTAATCCTATCAGACAAAATAAATGATAAAAAAAAGCCAGTTTTTACTTTCTACAAGTAATGAACTGGCTTTTTTAGTTTGTTACGGTTTAATTCAGTACTGAATCAACTATAAAACAGACACCAAGGCTTTGGCTAACGCATCCACGTTAGTTAAGTTGATACCTGCGATATTGACACGAGATGAATCAACAAAATATACGCTGTGATCAGCTCGAACCGCTTTAACTTGTTCTGGGCTGATACATAAGAAAGAAAACATGCCTTTTTGCTGGTTCACAAAACTAAAGTCTTTTTGTGCGCCATTTTCAGCGAGTTTATTGACTAACAAGCTACGTAAATCACGCATACGATTGCGCATCTCATCCACTTCAGCAACCCATGAGGCTTTTAACGCTTTATCATGCAAAATAATATCTACTAATGCACCACCATATGAAGGAGGCATAGAGTATATACCACGGGCAATGGCTTGAATTTGTGATTGTACGATAGGGGTTTGTGCAGAATTTGCAGTCACCATCACAGCTAGACCAACACGTTCACGGTATAAACCAAAGTTTTTAGAACATGATGCCGCAATAATCACTTCTGGGACTGACTCGACCATTAAACGCATACCGAAAGCATCAGTTTCTAAATCATCACCAAAACCAAGATAAGCACTATCGATGAAGGGCAACCACCCTTGTTGTTGTGCTGCCTCAGCGACTTGACGCCATTGGTCTTGAGTTAAATCTGCACCCGTTGGGTTATGACAACATGCATGTAATAACACCACGTCGCCTTTTGGAATAGTTTTTAATGTGGCTAACATTTCATCAAATTTAATTGATGCCGTGTTTTTATCAAAGTACGGGTAAGTAGCAAGTTCAAGACCGGCATTACCAATCAATGGAATGTGATTTGCCCAAGTTGGATCAGAGACCCATACTTTGGCATTGTCGTTACAACGCTTCAATAGTTCAGCTAAAATACGCAGTGCGCCACAGCCGCCTGGTGCCTGAACCGCAGCAACGCGATTCCCTAAAACAGCTTGGTTGCCTTTACCTAATAATAATTCAAGCATGCCATCGATATAACCTTGCACGCCTTGTGGAGTGATATAGGTTTTAGACGTTTCCGTTTCTAATAAGCGTAATTGTGCTTGAGCAACAGCACCAACGATAGGGGTGTTCCCTTGTTCGTCTTTATAAACACCGACACCTAAATCAATTTTCTTTGGATTTGGGTCGGCACGAAATGCAGCGGAAAGACCTAAAATAGGATCGGGAGCAAGAGCGGGAAGAACTTCAAACACGAGTATGACACCTTTAAAAACGAATGAAATCGCATTATGCCATTTTTTTTACCAATTGCACGCGTAAGATCAACAATTTAGACCAGTTGTTTAGGTTGACTTAATCGTGAAGTCAACATGCTGGATACTGGTGATTTGACCAGAGGATGCGTAACTGCGCTCCTGCCATGTTAATTGTTGATGATGATCAACCGTAATAACGGTGGAGCAACGTGTGCCGTAATCAGGGCTTTGGATAAATACGGATGAGAGTAATTTTTCCCAAGGTTTGGCGATACCGGTGTCAGGTAAGTGTTCATCATGTGCTTGGGTCGAATCGGTTAGGATTGCAAATAAAGCATCAACAGATAATGGCGCAGCCTGCTGACATAAATGATTTAATGCGGCGACACCTTGTTGAGTTTTCGGCCAGGGGCTATTGAGTTGCGCATTAGATAAGCCATATACGCCATCCGTTAAGGCATGATGCTGAGCGGTATGACTATTAAAAACGTGCAAGTCTTGCCAATGGCCATAGACCAAATTAAACCCATTATATAAATGGGCGGTTGCAGTCAAGTGTGCGGTGTGTTTTGCCCAGTCTGCTTTATTGTGCAATGCTTTGACGACCAGTTCGCCGCGAGTTTGCGCATCAAAACGATCCAAAGAAGGAGCGCGGATATTTGTTAGTGCGGCAAAATTACCATTGCGATGCACGCCTAACCAAGTACCACCCGCTTGCAAATCTTTACCTGCAAGCATATCTGGGTATTCAGACCAAAATTGCGATACTTGGGTCAAACGTGCATGAAACTCATCCCGATTAGCGGCAATGATGAGAGGGTAATCTGGATGTTGATTCACGGCAATAAACAAAATACACATATACAATCCGACGAGTGTTCGCTCCTTTAACGCGCGAGATTCAGCGGGAAAAAGAAATAATTAATAACAAAATTGTCTCAATGATACGCTATATGAGCCATTAAGTGCACATGCAAATAGTCGTATTTGTGGTAAGATTTGTTTCATCAACGTCATGCGGAACATATTTCTTGAAAGATCTAGGTATTACCACCCAATTAGTCCATGCAGATAAACAGTTAAATCCAAAAAGCGATGGTGCGGTCCATTCACCCGCGAATAAGTCTGTGTTATTTGAATTTTCCGATGCCCAAGGCATTGTAGATGCATTTCAAGGCAGATTAGCTGCACATGTTTATGCACGCTCATCTTCTTCGACTACTAATGCACTGCAAAATGTACTAAACCATTTTGAACAGGGTGTGGGGGCCGTCACCTTTGCAACTGGGATGGCTGCAATAAGTACGTGTTTGTTCAGTTTACTCAAACAAGGCGATCATATTATTGTCAGTGAGTATTTGTTCGGCAACACGCGAAGCTTTTTTAAACATTTACAATTGTTTGGTATCGAAGTGTCATTTGTTGATGTCACTAACGTACAAAACGTCGTCGCGGCTAAACAAGATAAT
>JAQXDG010000191.1 GCA_029251505.1 Glaciecola sp.
AGTAAATTGTTTTTTGCACCTTTATATAACAAACAGAAATTTACGTTATATACTAAGGTAATTATCATAAAAATTGACTTACTGCTAGTTTAGACGTACAACTATGCGCCCCTTTTCAAAAGGGAAAAATAGTTACATACTGCATATAACGCAATAACATGCACTCTATGCAAAATGCTATTATGAATAATAATGCAAATATGAATACTGAGGAGAACCACACATGGCAGACAAAAAAGCCATCTTAAAAATTGACGGTAAAGAAGTCGAACTTCCTATATTACAGGGTACAGCTGGACAAGACGTCATCGACGTACGTACATTAGGCGCAACGGGTTATTTTACCTATGACCCTGGATTTATGGCGACGGGTTCTTGCGAATCGTCAATTACTTATATTGATGGCGCTGAAGGTGTTCTGTTACATCGTGGTTTCCCGATTGGTGAACTCGCCCAAGATTCAGATTATCTAGAAGTGTGTTACATGCTTCTTCATGGCGACCAGCCAACTGCAGAGCAGTATGCAGAATTTAAAGACACAATCACCAACCACACAATGGTACATGAACAAATCAATATGTTCTTCCATGGTTTCAGAAACGACTCTCACCCAATGGCAATGCTATGCGGCACTGTCGGTGCGTTATCATCGTTTTACCACAGTGATTTAGATGTAACTAATCCAGCTCAGCGCATCCGTTCAGCCCATCGCTTAATCGCGAAAATGCCAACCCTGATAGCCATGGCATACAAGTACAGTGTGGGTCAGCCTTTTGTCTATCCTAAGAATGATTTATCGTACGCCGGTAACTTCTTAAACATGATGTTCTCTGTGCCTACAGAAGATTATTACATCAGCCCTGCTGTTGAAAAAGCCATGGATCGTATCTTTATTTTGCATGCTGATCATGAGCAAAATGCATCAACGTCAACCGTACGTTTAGCCGGTTCTTCTGGCGCAAATCCTTATGCGTGTATCGCAGCAGGCGTTGCATCTCTATGGGGCCCTGCACACGGCGGTGCCAATGAAGCGTGTTTAAAAATGCTTGAAGAAATCGGTACTGTAGACCGTATTCCAGAGTTTATTGCTCGTGCAAAAGACAAGTCAGATTCATACCGCTTGATGGGCTTTGGTCACCGTGTTTATAAAAACACAGATCCTCGCGCTAAAGTAATGCGTGAGAGCTGTCATGAAGTGTTGGCAGAGCTTAAGTTAGACGATCCGTTATTGGACGTTGCAATGGAGCTAGAACGTGTTGCACTTTCTGACCCATATTTTGCTGATAAGAAATTGTTCCCTAACGTAGATTTCTACTCAGGTATCGTGCTTAAAGCAATTGGTATCCCGACTAATATGTTTACGTGTATTTTTGCCCTAGCACGAACAGTAGGTTGGATTTCACACTGGCATGAGATGATGAGCCAAACAGGTCAAAAAATTGGCCGTCCTCGTCAACTATATACCGGTCATACTGAACGTAAATACGTAGCGATCAAAAAATAGTAGTCAAAAATTAATCTATTTAAAAGCACCTTCGGGTGCTTTTTTTTATATATTTCATTCATTCTGTGAATACTTAGGATAAATCATGCCAATAACCGCTAAGATTTTAGGGTATTTGGGACTCATTCCCTTTATATTTTTCTCATTACACGAGCTATTTAGTCTTAATTGGCTGACATCTATGCAGGCAAATATGGGATTTGTGCAATACTCAGCTATCATTTTATCTTTTTTTGGGGGTATACATTGGTATCAAGCCCTGTGCGAGCCAAAAAACAGCCATCAAATATACATAGCGATGCTGCCAAGTATAGTAGCTTGGTCTAGTTTGTTCTTGTTTGACATAAAAATAACATTATTTGTGCTGTCTGTAAGTTATTTGTTAATACTAATGTATGATAAATATTATCTAGAACTGCCAAAGAATATTGTCATTGAGTATACAAAAATGCGTTTGACCCTTACATCGGTTGTTATACATAATATTTATAATACATTAGTATTAACAAAT
>JAQXDG010000195.1 GCA_029251505.1 Glaciecola sp.
GCTATGGTGCGATTTTAGTATTTGGTGAGCATCGCAAAGAGATTGCTGAAGGTTATAGTGCTACTACTAATAATCGTATGGAGTTACTCGCTCCGATTAAAGCTTTAGCGATGTTAAAAAAGCCCTGCAAAGTCATCCTCACAACTGACAGCCAATATGTCAAAAATGGGATTAATCAGTGGATCATTAATTGGCGCAAAAACGGCTGGAAAACCAGTAACAAAAAACCCGTTAAAAACGCCGATTTGTGGCAAGCACTTGACGCTGCGGTACAACCTCATACCATCGACTGGCGCTGGGTTAAAGGTCACTCCGGCCATCCTGAAAATGAACGCTGTGATGATTTAGCCCGTGACGCTGCGGAACTGGCAGCCAAAGGTCACGGTCAAGTTGATAGCGGTTATCAACCGAGTTAATGCCCTAACCGCATTGACGCAATATTAAATCTATTGATTTAATCTAATTCCGCGTATAATACGGCGCTAAAGTCCTACAAGCACAAGCGTTCATTATGTCTAAAGTTTATCTTCACCCTACTCGAGAAAAATCCTTATTACGCCGACACCCTTGGGTATTCAGTAAAGCGGTTGAGCGCACCGAAGGCCGTTGTCAACGCGGTGATACGGTTGATGTGTATAGTTCAGAAAACGTTTGGTTAGGCCGTGGCGCCTTTTCGCCTGATTCACAAATTCGAGTCCGTATCTGGACATTTGAACCCAATCAATCTATTGATAATGTGTTTTTTAGCCAACGGATCCAGACAGCTATCGCTGTACGTCAACATGTCATTAAACAAGCCAACACCAATGCTTATCGCGTGATTGCCGCTGAATCTGATGGTTTACCTGGCGTCACCGTTGATAAATATGCCGATGTGCTTGTGCTACAACTCCTCAGCGCGGGTGCGGAAAAGCACCGCGATAAAATCATATGGTCATTGAACAAATGTTTTCCTGAACATCGCATATATGATCGTAGTGATGTAGAAGTACGCAAAAAAGAAGGCTTGGAGCCAATCAAAGGCCCTGTCCAAGGGGTTGTGGATGCGCCGATTGAAATCCATGAGAATGATGTAAAGATCCTCGTCGATATTGAAAACGGCCATAAAACCGGCTTTTATCTGGATCAGCGTGACAATCGCTATATTTCAGCACAATACATGCAGGACGCGCAGGTATTAAATTGCTTTTGCTACACCGGTACCTTTGCCAGCTATGCCTTAAAATATGGCGCAGCTCATGTGACTAATGTCGATGTGTCACAACCTGCATTAGATATAGCTAAACAGCATTTAATCATTAACGGTTTGGATGTTGAGCAATCGAGTTTCGTTAAAAAAGACGTGTTTGAGTTACTACGTGATTACGCCAATAGCGATACGATGTTCGATCATATCGTGCTCGATCCACCAAAGTTCGTTGATTCTAAATCAACCTTAAATCGAGCAGCAAGAGGTTATAAAGATATTAACCTATATGCCATGAAATCGATTAAATCTGGCGGTTATTTAAGTACGTTTAGCTGCTCTGGATTGATGAGTGGTGAATTATTTCAAAAGATTGTAGCAGATGCAGCATTGGATGCAGGTCGTGAAGTGCGGATCATCAAACGTTACTCTCAAGCCAGTGATCATCCAGTAGCAACTAACTTTCCGGAAGGTTATTACCTGAAAGGACTGTTGTGCCAAGTATTTTAAACAGACCAATTACTTGTTCCCCCCACTATCATTGAGGGGGCATG
>JAQXDG010000206.1 GCA_029251505.1 Glaciecola sp.
GGTTTATACTCACGCGATTGTAACATCAAGATAAGATAATATGTAGAAAATGTGTGTTTAACCGCTTTATCCGTTGAAAATTTAATCAATTGACTAAAATCGATAGTTTCGACGTATAATGCTAGACTCGCTATATGCAGTAATGACAATTTTACAGGTATCGTCAATGAATGTTGATCAACTAGAAATAGATAAATTTAGTGCCATCGCTAGCCGTTGGTGGGATGAGAATGGTGAGTTCAAACCTCTACACCAAATTAACCCTTTGCGTGTTGATTACATTATAAGCGGCATATTGGGTAAAGCACGTCCTACTGATGGATTTGCAAAGAACGCGTTAGCTGGACTTAACATATTAGATGTGGGTTGTGGTGGCGGTATATTAGCTGAAGCTTTAGTCAAACATGGAGCGAAGGTAACTGGTATCGATCTTGCCGAAGAATCACTGACCGTTGCTCGCTTACATGGTCTCGAAAATGGCATAAAAGTCGATTATCAATTAATTAGTGCTGAAGATTTTGCCGCCGCGCACCCACAGCAATTTGATGTGGTGACGTGTTTAGAAATGCTTGAGCATGTGCCCGACCCTTCAGCAATTGTTGCCGCTGTTGCACAACTGGCCAAACCCTGTGCACCGGTGTTTTTTTCAACCTTAAACCGTAATCCCAAAGCCTATTTAATGGCAATTGTTGGCGCTGAGTATGTGCTCAATCTAGTCCCTAAAGGAACCCATGATTTTAGTAAGTTTATTAAGCCCAGTGAATTGATGCGCATGATAGATAAAACTGATTTAACAATACTTAGTACAACGGGTTTGCATTTTAACCCATTGACTAATGACTATTATTTATCCAACAAAAATATTGACGTGAATTACATTGTACAATGTCAATTACAAGACAAAAAATAACTCTAATATTTGACCTATTTTCTAATTGACAAAATCCCAAGCACTTCTCAGGCAACACCATATATAGTGTTGCCAATATTCAATTATTTCTATATATCGTGTTTTTATAACCACATCACAAAATAGAATAAAAAATACTGAATATCTTTTTTGCTGAGCCGATACACAACAATTCCAGTAAAGTACCGTTTTTACTGGCTTTGCGAAAATCAAGCATTTTTAGTGAACATTATTTAACCACCAAAACACATCATCTAGTGGTTGCAATACACTCCAAACCACATTATCTTGTGTCTTCTTGTTGTAAGCAAGATGTTAGTTAACACGGACTGATACAGTTAACTCTTTGCACATAATTATTAAAAACGGCATTTATCATGAACAAACAATTATCTGTTACTAAACGCGATGGCGAAAAAGAACCTATTAATCTCGACAAAATCCATAAAGTCATTACTTGGGCAGCCAAAGACCTTAAAAACGTCTCCGTGTCCCAAGTTGAGATCAAGGCTCACATCCAATTCTTCGATGGTATTAGTACCGAAGTTATTCATGAAACATTGATCAAGTCTGCGGCAGATTTAATCTCGACTGAGTCACCCGACTATCAGTATTTAGCTGCTCGTCTGGCTATTTTCCATCTGCGCAAAAAAGCCTACGGACAGTTTGAGCCACCTGCACTCTTTGATCACGTCAAATCGATGGTCGAGCGCGGTAAATACGATGAGCATTTATTAGCGGATTATACTATTGCTGAATTTGCAGAAATGGACAGCTGCTTAGATCATTGGCGTGACATGAACTTCTCTTATGCGGCCGTGAAGCAGTTAGAGGGGAAATACCTAGTTCAAAACCGCGTTAGTGGTGACATTTACGAAAGTGCACAGTTTTTATATATTTTAGTGGCAGCGTGTTTATTCGCTAACTATCCAAAAGAAACGCGTCTTGATTACATCAAGCGCTTTTATGACGCCACCTCATTATTCAAAATTTCCCTACCTACGCCAATTATGGCCGGCGTAAGAACCCCTACTCGTCAATTTAGCTCATGTGTATTAATTGAAGCTGGCGATAGTTTAGATTCAATCAATGCAACGTCATCTGCGATTGTTAAATACGTATCACAACGTGCTGGTATTGGTGTCAATGCCGGTCGTATTCGAGCCCTTGGCAGTGAGATCCGTGGTGGTGAAGCATTCCACACGGGTTGTATCCCGTTTTATAAGCACTTTCAAACAGCCGTTAAAAGTTGTTCGCAAGGTGGTGTGCGCGGCGGCGCGGCGACCTTGTTTTATCCGTTATGGCACTTAGAAGTCGAATCGCTATTGGTATTAAAGAACAACCGTGGTGTGGAAGAAAACCGCGTGCGTCATTTAGATTACGGTGTGCAATTCAATAAATTGATGTACACCCGTTTAATCAAAAACCAACACATTACTCTATTCAGTCCATCAGATGTGCCTGGAATGTATGACGCATTCTTTGCCGATCAAGATAAGTTTGAAGAGCTATACGTTAAATATGAAAATGATCCGAGCATTCGCAAAAAATCGATTAAAGCGATGGAGCTGTTTAGCTTATTTATGCAGGAACGAGCAAGCACCGGTCGTATCTATTTGCAAAACGTCGATCACTGTAATACGCACAGTCCGTTTGATCCAAAAGTAGCACCAGTACGCCAATCTAACTTATGTTTAGAGATTGCCCTGCCGACTAAACCTCTGCAACACATTAACGACCCAGATGGCGAAATTGCGTTATGTACCTTATCAGCCTTTAATCTTGGTGCGATTAAATCATTAGATGAACTGGAAGAGTTAGCTGAATTGGCAGTACGCGCACTGGATAGCTTGTTAGATTATCAAGATTACCCCGTTCCCGCTGCATACAATGCTTCTATGGGTCGACGTACGTTAGGTATAGGCGTGATTAACTTTGCTTATTACCTAGCTAAAAATGGGGTGAAGTATTCAGATCACAGTGCGAATAATTTGATCCACCGTACCTTTGAAGCCATTCAATTTTATTTGATGAAAGCATCGAACGAACTGGCCAAAGAAAAAGGGGCATGTTCTAAGTTCAATGAGACCACTTACTCCAAAGGCATCATGCCAATTGATACCTATAAAAAAGAAGTCGACGCGATTTGTAATGAACCCCTGCATTTAGATTGGGATGGTTTACGAGAAAGTATTGTCAAACATGGTCTACGTAACTCAACGTTATCTGCTTTGATGCCTTCTGAGACCTCATCACAGATTTCTAATGCGACCAATGGTATCGAGCCACCACGTGGACACATCAGCATTAAATCAAGTAAAGACGGTGTGTTAAAACAAGTTGTTCCTGATTATGAAAATTTAAAAGACAAATATGAGCTGTTGTGGGATATCCCTTCAAACGATGGCTACTTACAATTATGTGCCATTATGCAAAAATTTGTCGACCAAACTATTTCAGCGAATACCAGTTATAACCCAAGTCAATACGAAGGTAATAAAGTTCCGATGAAATTATTGATCAAAGACTTGTTAACGACGTATAAGTTAGGTATCAAAACATTGTATTACCACAACACCCGAGATGGTGCTGGTGAAGCAAGCGATTTAGATGCGGCGACGATTGCCAAACAAAACACTCAAGCCCAAGTGGTTATTGAGGCAGAAGACGATGACTGTGCTGGCGGCGCGTGTAAAATTTAACACGCACGCATGCTTCACCGACAACTATAAATAGAAGTGTAAAACACATGAAATATACAACCTTTAATCAACACAATACGGATGTGATGGCAGAACCTATGTTCTTCGGTAATCCGGTAAATGTAGCGCGTTATGACCAACAAAAACACGCTATCTTTGAAAAATTGATTGAAAAACAAATCAGCTTTTTCTGGCGTCCAGAAGAAGTCGATGTCAGTAAAGACCGTTCGGATTTTCAAGGGTTGAGTGATGCTGAAAAGCATATTTTCATCTCTAATCTTAAATACCAAACTTTGTTAGATTCAATCCAAGGGCGTAGTCCTAATATTGCGTTCTTACCGATTGTGTCGTTACCTGAGCTAGAAACGTGGATTGAAACTTGGTCTTTTTATGAAACGATTCATTCACGTTCATACACGCACATTTTGCGTAACTTATTCACTGATCCAAGTGCTATTTTTGATGATATCGTCGAAAATGAAGAAATCAAACGCCGTGCGGCTGATATTTCCAAGTATTATGATGATTTGATTTTTGCGACGCAGCTATGGCAAACCCAAGGTGAAGGTACGCATGTAATTGACGGTGAAACGCATGTTGTGACGATGCGCGAATTGAAAAAGAAAATGTACTTGTGCATGAACTCCGTCAACGCCTTAGAAGCTATTCGCTTTTATGTGTCGTTTGCGTGTACGTTTGCATTTGCTGAACGTGAGTTAATGGAAGGTAATTCTAAAATTATCCGCCTGATTGCTCGTGATGAAAATCTACATTTATCATCCACTCAACATATCTTAAATTTGTGGGCGAAAGGTAAAGACGATCCAGAAATGGCAGAAATTGCCAAAGAGTGTGAAGCAGAAGCACGTGCGATTTTCTTAAATGCCGTACAACAAGAAAAAGAATGGGCAGCCTTCTTATTTGCTAATGGTTCAATGATTGGCTTAAACGAAGATATATTATGTCAATATGTTGAATATATTGCTAATCAGCGCATGTCTGCCATTGGTCTAGGTCAACCGTTTGATATTGCTAGCAACCCGCTACCTTGGATGAACAATTACTTAAGTTCTGACAATGTACAAGTGGCACCGCAAGAGTCAGAGATAAGTTCTTATTTAGTTGGTCAGATTGATTCTGAAGTATCTGAAGATGAATTTGATGCGTTTGAACTCTAATTATCCTACGTTTAGATTAAGATAATTACGTGAGTGAAACCAAGCAAATAAGGTCTATTAGCATTGCTAATGGGCCTTCTTTTTTAAGTACCCCTGACAATACGCTATTGGCGGATCTTGAAGCGCAAGGTATACCCATCGAATACCATTGCCGAGAAGGTTATTGTGGTGCGTGTCGCTGTAAGTTGATCTCAGGTGAAGTCGATTATACGGTTGATCCTCTCGCCTTTATTGATGATGATGAAATCTTACCTTGTTGTACTGTGGCGCTAACGGATGTTGTGTTAGAAATTTAAGCTGCTCTTCCTTTTCCATTATATTTTCTAAATGCAGACTCCTTTAATTTACCATTCCCTTTACTATGTAGACTGAACAA
The DNA here is from genome assembly GCA_029251505.1 of Glaciecola sp. Taxonomy (GTDB): domain Bacteria; phylum Pseudomonadota; class Gammaproteobacteria; order Enterobacterales; family Alteromonadaceae; genus Opacimonas. The sequence continues at coordinate 5,167 of JAQXDG010000206.1, forward strand.
GCACACCTAAATTTTGCCGTATGATTTTCATGACCTGTTAAAGGGTCTCGAAAATCATAAGGAAAAAAACACCTGTTAGTGCAAGCTGAGAGGGTTGAGTTGAAAACGAAAAACTATCAAAGTAATACTCACTGATTGAGGCCATGAT
>JAQXDG010000211.1 GCA_029251505.1 Glaciecola sp.
TTAATAAAAATATTAATGTTTCGTTAAAGTAAGTAAATTATCATGCAAACGCCAAATATCTTAATTGTAGAAGATGAAGTTGTCACACGTACAACGCTAAAGAGCCTATTTGAAGCCGAAGGTTATAATGTGTTTGAAGCCGAAGATGGCCAGCAAATGCACGACTTTTTCCAAAACAACAATATCAATCTCGTGATCATGGATATCAATTTACCGGGTAAAAACGGGTTGATTTTAGCTCGTGAAGTGCGTGACCGTAAAAATGTTGGTTTAATTTTCTTAACGGGTCGTGATAATGATGTAGACCGTATTCTTGGTTTAGAAATCGGTGCTGATGATTATTTAACAAAGCCGTTTAATCCTCGTGAATTAACTATCCGTGCACGCAACTTGTTGACGCGTACCTCTAATTCTAACGATGATGAAGACTTACCATCACGTGTTAGCTTTAATGGTTGGACACTCGATGGCGACAGTCGTAGTTTGATTTCTCCAAACACCACTGAGTTTAGATTACCACGTAGTGAATTCCGTGCTTTGCACTTATTCCTCAACAACCCTGGTAAAATTCTAACGCGCGAACAGTTAATTATGGAAATGACAGGTCGTGAATTACGTCCTAATGACCGTACTGTTGATGTGACTATTCGTCGTATCCGTAAGCACTTTGAATCTGATCCAGGTGATATCGAATTAATCGTGACTATTCACGGTGAAGGCTATCGTTTCTGTGGAAGCGTTGACGCATAACTCATTATGAGTTTATTAGCGCAAGCTAACCCAATATAGCAGTAAAAAAAAACCATCTATTCAGATGGTTTTTTTGTGCGTTGACGTCGGGTTCGTGTCGGATTAGGTTTATCCGGATTAGTACGATTAGCGCTGCCACTTGATGTTCTTCTTGGTTTCTTCGGACGTTTGTCTTTTGGCGCTTTCAACGCAGCTTGGGCGATACCGCTGACAGATAAACCTTTTACTTCAAGCACATCAATGTGTTTACCAATCAAATTTTGAATATCTTTAAGCTGCTTGGTATCTTCATCGGTAACAAATGATACGGCGTGACCCGTTGCACCAGCACGCCCAGTTCGACCGATGCGATGTACATAATCTTCAGGTACATGCGGTAAATCAAAATTAATCACATTCGGTAAACGGTCTATATCAATACCACGGGCGGCAATATCAGTCGCGACCAAGACGTTCAAGTCCTTAGATTTAAACTCTGCAAGGGCTTTGGTTCGCGCTCCTTGGCTTTTATTGCCATGGATCGCAGCTGACTTAATACCTTGAGTTTCAAGTTTCTTAGCGATGCGGTTAGCGCCATGTTTGGTTCTAGAAAAAACCAACACCTGCTCCCACTTGTTTTCTTGGATCAGCTTGATTAACAACGCCGTTTTATTGCTCTTTTGCACATGCACAATCGCTTGTTCAACCGAAGGTGCTGTTGAGTTCTTGGGTGTGACTGACACTTCGACTGGATTGTTAGTAAACTGCTTTGCTAACTGACGAATATCATCCGAGAACGTCGCTGAGAACAATAACGTTTGACGCTTAGCGGGGATCAACTTCATGATCCGCTTAATGTCATGAATAAAGCCCATATCGAGCATGCGATCCGCTTCATCCAATACTAAAATTTCAAGTTCTGAAAACTTCACTGCGTTTTGTTGAAACAAATCTAACAAACGACCTGGCGTCGCGACTAAAATATCGCAACCACGACGTAATTGTTTCATTTGCGGATTAATCGAGACCCCACCAAATACGACCGTTGAACGTAGAGACGTGTGCTGATGACACGCTGCCACACTTTCTGCTACTTGTGCTGCTAACTCACGGGTAGGCGTTAAGATTAACGCTTTAACTTGGTTAGGAGACGCACGATGTGCTGACTCACTTAATAAATGAACAATGGGTAACGCAAACGCGCCGGTTTTACCGGTACCCGTTTGCGCAGCAGCCATGACATCTTTTTGGGTTAATACTGGACCGATTGCTTCTTGTTGGATTGGAGAGGGTTGGGTGTAACCTTGATCGGCAATCGCTTGCATTACAGCTGGCGATAAGCCTAATTCGGAAAAACTAACTGACATTAATAACTCACTATTGATGCATTCATCTGAACTAAAAACAGTGAACGCTTATTTAACAGCCAATATTTTACCACACAAACGCCGAATACACGCTATTTGTTACCTGTACATCTGGTTTATACCCCTTATAATGTCGCTTTGTTTTTGACTAGCCTTGCGCTAGGGAATGGGTATGCAACATCAAGACGTGATTATTATTGGTGCCGGTGCGGCTGGATTATTCTGTGCAGCTACCGCAGCCGCTCGTGGACGCTCCGTCACTGTGCTAGATCATGCCAAAAAAGTTGGTCGTAAAATACTCATGTCTGGCGGTGGACGCTGTAATTTCACAAACATGTATAGCAGCCATGAAAACTTTATTTGCAACAATCCACATTTTACCAAATCTGCATTAAGCCAATATACCCAATGGGATTTTATTGGTTTGGTGAATGAGTACCAGATTGCCTATCACGAAAAAACGCTAGGTCAGTTGTTCTGTGACGATTCGGCCAAACAAATTGTGGCAATGCTTTTAGGTGAGTGCGCCAAACACCATGTCACCGTGACCACCTCATGTGAGATCCTGAGTGTCAACAAACATGCCCTAGGCTACCACTTAAATACGTCCAAAGGTGAATTCACTTGTGAGTCTCTGGTCATCGCTACAGGTGGCTTGTCGATGCCAAAACTGGGCGCCTCGCCGTTTGGTTATCAAATCGCCGAGCAATTTGGCATGTCTGTTACACCTACCCGTGCCGCACTCGTTCCATTCACCTTACACACCCATGATAAGGATGTCTTAGCTGAACTCAGTGGCGTCAGCGTCGAAGCCGCGGCAACATGTGCAGAAACACGCTTTAATGAAGGGATCTTGTTTACGCATCGCGGTCTTAGTGGCCCTGCAATCTTACAAATTTCTTCATATTGGGAAGCGGGCGATGTGGTCGAGATTGATTTATTACCGCATCTAGATCTTGAACACGAATTAACGCAAGCCCAAGCCAGCCAACCCAATACACAACTTTCGACCGTATTGAATACTTGGTTTCCCAAACGTCTGATCACACAATTACTTGGTTATTTTAAGATTGATAACAAACCAATGAAACAATATCAAGGTAAGCAATTACTCACTATCTCTGAGCAGTTTAAACAGTGGCAACTCAAGCCTAATGGCACCGAAGGTTATCGTACTGCAGAGGTGACACTCGGCGGCGTCAACACGGATCATTTTTCCTCTAAAACCATGGAAAGCAAAGACCATGCAGGTTTATACTTTATTGGTGAAGTACTCGACGTCACCGGTTGGTTAGGCGGGTATAATTTCCAGTGGGCATGGTCGAGTGGTTATGTAGCAGGGATGGATGCATAATAGTTGCATCTCAAACTTGCTTAAAAAGAATGTTTTGTAGTGATGCGAAATTCCACATTTTTCACATTCAAATCAGATGATAGTGGCTTGATCACATCCAAATGAATTACCTGAGTTTCACTGGACAACGCTGTATACAACCTTGCTCCAAAGCCAATTGAAGTCATTAATGTGAGGGAAATATCTTGCCTCTGCAGTGAATTGAACAGAGCGATCACCATGTTGGTATTTTTTAAATAGCCGCCCCAATTATCATTGAACTTATGAAAATACTCTGACCATAATTGGACCACATAACGTGTATTTTTCTGAAAATCCTCACCATCAACACTTACTGCGACAAAAGCGTAACTATTGTCTGACGTTTGAAAGCCTTTACTTATCGTACTTTCGACTACCCAATTGGGAGAGATAAGATCGTTAGAAAGAAAACAAAAAAGGATTTATTCTTACGCGGATAGATTGCCCGTTTCGTAAAAATAAATCCTTTGTATATCAGTTAATTAATAACTATAGAGATAGTATTGAAGCTGACCGCCTACCCATTATCTGAATTAGTCGAACCAATACGATGGATCGCCAAATCCGCACCTTTATATTCGTCTTCTTGCGATAAACGTAATCCAGATAGTTGTTTCACACCACCGTACACGATGACACCTCCGACAATGGCAATAGCGATACCTAAACCAGTACCGATAAGTTGCGACACCAATGATACGCCACCTAAGCCACCAAGTGCTTCAGTGCCAAAGATACCTGCTGCAATTGCCCCCCAAGCGCCACATACGCCATGTAATGGCCAGACACCAAGGACATCATCTACTTTACTCTTGTTTTGCATCACGGTGAACAACCACACAAACAGCAAACCAGCAATCCCGCCGACGACCAATGAACCAATTGGATGCATGATATCAGAGCCCGCACACACAGCGACTAAACCTGCTAATGGACCATTATGAATGAAACCTGGGTCATTTTTACCAAACCACATTGCCGTCAAAATACCACCGACCATCGCCATTAGTGAATTCATTGCTACCAAGCCACTAATACCATCAACGGTTTGTGCCGACATGACGTTAAAACCAAACCAGCCAATACTTAAGATCCACGCCCCTAATGCTAAGAACGGAATGTTAGATGGCGCAAACGCATTGAGCTTACCGTTTTTATACCGACCGTCGCGCGAACCAAGCAATACAACAGCGACTAAGGCTAACCAACCGCCCATACCATGTACGACGATTGAACCTGCAAAGTCATGAAAACCGGCACCAAAAGAAGCCTCTAACCAAGCTTGAAAGCCATAATTACCGTTCCAAATAATGCCTTCAAAGAACGGATACACCACACCAACAATTAATCCTGAAGCGATTAAGAATGGATAAAATTTAGCACGCTCTGCAATACCACCAGATACAATTGCAGGAATTGCTGCGGCAAACGTCATTAAGAAAAAGAATTTTACGAGTTCATAACCGTTGTTTTCACTTAACGTTGCAGCACTAGCAAAGAAGGTCGTATCATATGCAATCAAATAACCAATGAAAAAATAACATAAACATGACACTGCAAAATCGGTCATGATCTTGATGAGCGCGTTGACTTGGTTTTTATGACGAACCGTACCCACTTCTAAAAAAGCAAAACCCGCATGCATGGCAAACACCATGATCGCACCAAGTAAAATGAAAAGCGTATTGGTACCTTGTAATAAAGTTTCAACCGCACTATTAACTGGATCCATAATTATATCTCTTTGTGTGTATCAAATTTGGTGACATGATCGCTATTATTGTTGTGCTATGATATCTGTTTGAGCTATTGAATGATGCATAATCATATTAAATGGTGCTTTTGTCAGCATCAAATTTGTGCAGTTCAAGGTCAGACTCAGGGCGACACGTCGGTGGTTAGCGCAATTCATTGCGCGGACTTACTACTAAACACATCGATATATGCAAGAAATGTTCCGCTAAAACTCAACACTTAACGGTTTGATAAATAAGATTTTTTTAAATTATTGAAAACTTGCACTATAATCAACGCACCATTATAGTGAAAATTGCACCGTTAATTATATTATTTCACACTATTCGCACTAAATTAGGGAGCTGGCTTTGCACCAAACTATTGCTTTTTTAACAACTGATAATCTTGATAATTTTTTCGTATGGGATAATTTGTTGATTGCGCCTTTTGCGCGAAGAGGGGTAATCGTTGAAACAATTTCTTGGCATGCACAACATGTAGATTGGTCGCGCTTTAATGCAGTCATCGTACGCAGCACTTGGGATTACCAAGATGATGCACAGGCATTTATGGCTAAGCTTGCTGAGATAGAAAAAAGTGGCACCCACTTACTCAATCCTTTGACGTTAATGCAGTGGAATGTATCCAAAGATTATTTACAAACACTGGAACAACAGGGTGTTGAAATCATTCCTTCGCAGTTTTTTCAACAGGCTGACACGGCATTAATACAGTCACATTTTGTTCACTTTGAAACAAATGAACTGATCATTAAACCTTTGATATCTGCTAATTCGGATAACACATTTAGGTTAACCGCAACTGCATTAGCTGACCAATCCGACGCCTTAAATATGATTTTCGAGACCACGCCATGTGTTATCCAGCCATTTTTAAACAGTGTGGTCGATGAAGGTGAGTACTCACTATTTTACTTTAATGGGCAATACAGTCATACCATCAAAAAAGTCCCAAAGCAGGGGGATTTTCGAGTTCAAGAAGAACATGGTGGCCAATTACATACAGTGCAGCCTGACGCTGCATTACTCGATACCGCAGAACACGTCCTAGCTCAATTACCTGAATTGTCACTGTACGCGCGCATTGATTTATTACGCAGTACATCATCGACGCCCCATACATGGCAGTTGATGGAAGTAGAGTTAATTGAACCGTCATTGTATTTTAATATGGATGAAGATTCGCCTGAACGTTTTGTCCAGGCGACCTTGGATTATTTGCAGCTTAACGCTGTTTGTCATAGCTAGGTTTATTCACATTTTTTTCAACCGTTGGACGCTCAGGTGCCTGTCTGCTTTCTTGTTTAACCGGCTGTCGTGTTGATTGACTGACTACATTACGATTTTTCACACGTGTAGGCTGTTTTGGAGCTTGTTTAACCGGTTCACTATACGTTTGTCGAACTGGTGATTTAACCGGTTGACTGCTCGTACGGTTGGTCATACGGTTGGTCGGTTGGTTAGTCTGCTGGTTAATCGCCTGATTCGATCGCGTCGCACTTTGTTTAATCGGCACTCGCTTCGTAAACTGGCTTCTGGCAGGTCGGTCTTTAATTTTAGGCCGCTGCTTGGTAGGTTGCTGTTGTATATTGTTTACTTTAATGTGGTTCTGACCCCAATTTTCTTGACGATGTACATTATGGCTGTAATGCGATGTGTGTAAGCGTCTAGAAAAAATCTGGTGACGCGTTTTAATGTCATAACGGTCACGCCAATAATTATGTCTAACATAACGGAACGGATTCCAACTAATCGCTATTTTTCCCGTCGAGATATGCACGCCTACGCGCGGACCATAATTATTATAACGTTGTGGATAACGTGTTAGGTAATTGTAATGCCATAAACGCGGTTGATAACTATGCCACCATGATCCATACACTAAAACAGGATTATAGGTCGGCAGATAAATAATTTCAGGTTGCGCTGATTCAATATATATCTTGGTCTCTTTTTCGATGACCTTTACATACTCATCTGATTGTAAATTACCATTTCGCTGAGCTTGTTCACGCAAATAACTTAAGCGCTGTGCGACTAAGTCATACTCTTGCTCAACCACATCCCCTAGATACTCAAGGTATTCGAGATCTTCGGTCAAATTTGTGATCACATCGGCAAAAGGTAGCAAGGCAATAACACTCGCATCCCACGGTTTACCCTCGGCAAGCTGGAGTAGTTCGTCCACTTCAAGCGTTGAGTTTTCATCAATAAACGCACGCGCTTGAATCAAGTCAACAGGTTGAGTAACCGCAGCAAAAATATGCTCTAACAACGAATCTGGGTATAATGCAATCGGTGCTAAGGCACTATCTAGCATCGCAATAGCAGCGTCTTGCTCAGAAGTTTGTGGGCTATGTTGGGGTTGCTGGGTCTGATAGGTTGTCGTAGTCGTGGTAATCGTCTGACTAGGTTGGCTTTTAACGTAGCCATAGCGCACTGGATCTTTCGTTTCAGAATGTGCGACGACACAGCCTGATAGACTAATCGCAGAAAGTCCAATGATGAGCATACCTAACTGTCTAGAACACGAGCGCGATGATGGGGTCGGTGTATTTAACAACATACTCCCTCCTAAGGGAACGTTAACGATAATCTTAATATAGTTGAAATCAACTTAACGTTAACTGAATGTTTTTTAAACAGAGCCTGAACGAGTATTTATTTAAATAAATGTGGGTCAAACTCATGACCGAGTTTCTCAGTCTTGGTTTGTAGGTATTTTTTGTTGTCTTTTGTCATACCATGATCAATCGGTTGACGCCTAGCTACCTCAATCCCCAAATTAGTTAACGCATTGACCTTTTTAGGGTTATTAGTCATCAATGAGACTTTTTTGATACCTAAATGCGCGAGCATAAATTTGCAAATGTCATATTCACGCAAGTCAGCATCAAAGCCTAAATGCTCATTTGCTTCAACCGTATCTAGCCCTGTATCTTGTAGTGCGTATGCCTTGATTTTATTCAATAAACCAATGCCTCGCCCTTCTTGACGAAGGTACAACAGCACACCAGCGCCTTGCTCAACGATATTGGCCAATGCTTTTTCTAATTGAAAACCACAATCACAACGAGTCGAAAAAAGTGCATCTCCGGTAAGGCATTCAGAATGCACACGGATATGTACTGTGTCCTCTATCGACCACTCACCATAGCTTAATGCAACGTGTTCTTGTTGATTGCGCGTATCCACAAAACCATGGATCGTAAAATCACCAAAACGTGTGGGCAACTTAGCTTGGCTTACAAATTCAAACATCGAAACAGGCATCTAGACTATCACTCGCTATCATTCACTGATTTAATTGGGACGTATTTTAACGGATAACACCTGTTTTGGCACGTGTTATTGTTGGCATTTGTCATGCTCATCGCGGTCAAAATAAAGCGGCTTACGATAATCATGCTTAAGACGAACAAGAAAGCGCAATGCCTTTATCGGTAGCCAAGGGCGCTGCAGCAAATTGGTCAATCTTACTTGCTTCGTTAAACGGATCACATAACGCCGATAAATAAGCATGAAATAACGAGTAATCACCCTCTTCTGCCGCCGCGATAACCGCTTGAGCATGATGATTACGCAATACTGTGTGAGGATTGGCTTGGGTCATATTTGCTTGCATAGTCGAAAAAGGCACTGCTTGCACCTCGGCTTCAGCTTGATAAGCGCCAAGCCATTGGTCAAACAACCCAATATCCAAATGATGATCACGCAACTGAGCCATTTCAGCCCAATCAGCATGCCCACATAACTGCCGAAAATTATGATGATAGTCTCGACCGGCGCCCGTTGCTGCCTGCACTGAATTATCTTCGTCAGATGTCTGGCTAGATTCAACTGTTTGTCCACTTTGTAAGAGTTGCATAAACAACGCCATCATTTCCAGCGCAGTATCGGTCACTTCGGTTAAACCAAAACGTTTAATCATCAATTCATGATAATGGGTAACTAGCGTTGACTCATATTGATCAAGTACAGCCGTAATATCCTCAATACTGGCAAAGGGGCGAAACGCTTGGGCAAGGGCATTGAGATCCCACAAGCCAATACTTGGTTGCTGTGAAAAACGATAACGACCTTGGTGGTCTGATTTATTACACACATAATGCGGTTCAAAATCATCAAAAAATGCATACGGACCATAATCAAACGTAATTCCATGAATTGACATATTATCGGTGTTCATCACCCCATGATTAAAGCCATACACTTGCCATTTAGCGATTAAGGTGGCGGTATTTTTGACGATATTGGTAAACATAGTCAAATGTGGATTATCGGTTTCTAATGCCTCAGGGAAATGCTCGGTTAACGCATATCGCATCAATTGGTCGAGTTTGTCGGGTGCGACTTGAGGATCAGAGCCCGCTTCTCGGTCATGATAAAAATACTCAAAGTGCCCAAAACGTAAATGGCTGGGTGCTGTGCGGATCATCAACGCGGCTTTTTCGAGTTTTTCTCGATACACCGGCTCATTTGAACTGATTAAACACAATGCCCGTGACGTAGGGATATTTAAATGATGCAGTGCCTCACTCGCTAGATATTCACGGATAGTTGAACGTAGTACCGCACGCCCATCAGCATGGCGAGAATAAGGCGTGGGACCAGCTCCTTTTAAATGAAGATCATGCCGTGAACCATCGAGCGCTTCGACTTCGGTTAATAACACACCCCGTCCATCACCGAGTTGCGGGTTCCATTGGCCAAATTGATGGCCGCCGTATTTTTGTGCGACACTATGTTGAGTTAAGCTTGAATCTCGATCAAATAATAATCCCATGAACGCATCATTATCCTGCCATGCTTTGGGTAAGCCAAGTGCATCCCACAGATCGTGATTAATCACTTGTAACTGAGGTTGATATACCGGCGTGGGCTTAATCGGCGTGACCAAATCCGATAATTCATCAGCATAGGTGTGTAACAACCTCGGTTGGCTCATGATTTTTCCTTAAAAATAATATGGTTATAATTCTCTATGCTTTTATAGAGTTACGTTGCTTATACGACACAACTGCAATAAATGTTTAAACCTTTTGGACTTGTTTATAGTATTAATGATCACTTATAAAAGGAACCAACATGCCTATTTTACATCATTTAAATCATTCTCGCTCGCAGCGCATTTTATGGTTATTTACAGAACTCGGTTTAGATTATGACATTCAAGCACACTTTCGTGATGCCAACACAGGGCTTGCGCCAAACTCTCTTAAAGCCGTATTTGATTTAGGGCGCTCACCTGTCGTCGCTTTGGACGATGAAGCACATACGATTTTAGGTGAATCAGGCGCCATCGTTGAATACTTTGCACAAACGAATCCTCAAGCGCAACTTACCGTCAAACCAAACGAACCACTATTCTCACCCTATTTATATTGGTTACATTTTGCTGAAGGCACCATGATGCCTCCATTGATTGCTAATTTAGTATTAGACCAAGCGAAAGCAAAAAAGAAACCATTTTTAGTCAAAGCGATTGCAGATAAAGTGATAGAGGCAATATTAAATGCCTATTATGCCCCCAATAACGAACAAAATATTGCTCATGTTGAAAAACATCTAGCTCAACAAGCCCAGATCGGGTCTGATTTTTTTGTTGGTGATCGACTGACTGCAGTGGACTTTATGATGTTGTTTCCACTTGAAGCCATGGTGGCTAAAAAACCTGGTAGCATGCCAACACACATCGTCGCTTATGTGAATCGGATGCAACAAAGACCCGCCTATCAGCAAGCCTTACAAGCGGGTGGAGAGTATAATTTTGGTCCAAAAAATGCCGCATAAATAACGTTATTGTGACATGACATGCTGGGTGATCACGTTGATGAACTGGTCACCATAGCGCTCCAACTTGACTTGTCCGACCCCTGAGACAAACAAAAAATCACTCGGTTCCATCGGTAAGTTTTGTGCCATATCCACCAAACTTGCATCTGAGAATATCACGTATGGCGGTTTGCCCATTTCATCAGCTAAACGCTTACGTAGGTTTTTCAGTTTCGCAAATAACTCTTTGTCATAGCTGACTTGTGGCGTGTTAGCTGCTTTCTTCGTACTGGTACTCAAACGCGGTACGGCTAATGTCAAGGGCACGTCACCACGTAAAATTCCTTTCGCTGCGTCGGTTAAACGCAAGACCGCATAATTGGTGATATCAATGAATATATAGCCTTTGTGGATCAGCTGATTGATGATATTCACCCAATACTCATCCGCCTGACTTTTACCTATACCAAATGTCGAAAGCTTGTCATGACCTTGTTCAATAATACGTTGTGGCCGGCGTCCTTTGAGCACATCCACGACTTGATTGGTTGTGCCGATTTGACGCATCCGATAAATACAAGACAAGACTTTTTGTGCGTACATCAGCCCATCAAAATGTTGTGGCGGATCTAAACATACATCACAGTTACCGCATTGGGTTTGACTCAGTTCAGAAAAATAATTGAGCAACACTTGACGACGACATGTTTGTGCATCACCAAAGCGCTCCATCGCTTCAAATTTTTCTAGTTCGACTTCGATACGATGACTTTCTGATGTTTCAATCCACTGCTTGATCCGTGCCGCATCTTTTTCATCAAATAACAATAATGCCTCTGACGCAAGACCATCTCGTCCCGCCCGCCCCGTTTCTTGGTAATAGGCTTCGATACTGCGCGGTAAATCATGATGGATCACATAACGGACGTTCGATTTGTTGATCCCCATCCCAAAAGCAACCGTCGCCACCATGATATCCAGATTATCATTTTGAAAGTCGCGCTGCGCTTGAGCCCGTTCTGCTTGGGATAATCCCGCATGGTATGCCCCGCATTTAAAGCCTTTGGCATACAGCTTACTTCGCACTTCATCCACTTTGTTGCGCGAAGAACAATAAATGATGCCATTGCCTTCATGCGCATGAATAAAGCGAATAATCTGGTCAATGGGTTTAAATTTAGGGATCACCGTATAGCGGATATTCGGACGATCAAAACTCGCCAAATGAACGTGTGGGTCATTTAGATTAAGTTGTTCTTGAATATCTTGGCGTGTCGCAATATCAGCGGTGGCGGTTAATGCCATAATTGGGATATACGGAAAAATCTCACGTAAACGGCCTAAATGACGGTAGTCTTGCCTAAAATCATGGCCCCAATGCGATACACAATGCGCTTCGTCGACCGCGATCAAACTTATGTTTAATTCATGTAAACGCTCTACAAAATGCCCTTGTAAAATGCGCTCAGGTGCCACAAACAAAATATCGGTCACCCCTTGATGTAATCGCTGGTAAACCTGCGCGATTTGCTCTGCGTCAAGTTGCGAACTGATTAAATCGGCTCTAATACCTACCGCTAGACATTGTTCCATTTGGTCTTGCATTAACGAAATTAACGGCGATACAACGATGGTTAAGCCGTCGTTGATAACGGCAGGGACTTGGTAGCAAAGGGATTTGCCACCGCCAGTTGGCATGAGCACTAGACAGTCTTGTTTGGCTAAGGATGCTTCAATTACAGCCTGTTGACCAGGACGAAACGCATCATAGCCAAATGTCTGCTTTAAAGTCGTATGTAATATATCAGCGGTCATAGGAGTTCATAAGTAACGCAAGTGCAATTGACATGTACACTAGTAAGTCCAAAACAATTAGTGATTATATCAGGTATCTTCTTTTATATTTTGTAATAAATTACACATTTTAGGTATTTTTGATGACAACTTGACCATTAGGAAAAACTCTTATTTACTTTTGTATGAATAGTAGACAATATGTCCTAAAGATTAATAAAGAAAATGGAATGTAGTAATCATGAATTATTCAATTAAGCATGTTTCACTCAGTGTGAATGACCGCCATAATGGTCTTTCTATGTCTGACACTATCATTACTTTTGATTTACACATCAACGGCACAGTTTACTTCGGCGTACGCTTGTGGGCTAACCGTATTTTTGAAAATAAAATCCACCTCACCCTCATGGGTCACCCAGAATTAGATACCTATCTAAAGTCGATGAAACGTAACTTATCACGTCAGCTCGTTTATGAACTGCGCTATCGTCAAGATTTCATCCGTTTAGCTGATGACTATTTTTCTCATCATGTAGTCGGTCAAACCGAGTTTCAACCTAGCCAACTGACCATGGAACTTTAAAAACTAATCGTTGCTTGTCTGCATAGGATAATACACAATTGCACCTTCATTTTTTAAGGCGCTGCTGACTGTGCATCTAACTACTGACAAACCTGCTGATTCATCATTATCCCCTACTCAGGCAGGAATGATTTTTGCTGTGTGCGCTTATACCATTTGGGGCGTCGCACCGGTTTATTTTAAGCAGTTATTACACGTCAGTGCGACTGAAATATTAATGCATCGGATCATTTGGTCTGCGCTAGTATTAACGGGTCTAATTATTGGTCTAAAACAAATCGGTAAAGTCCGAGCTGCTTTGGTAGACAAAAAGGTCATGAGCCTGCTCGCTACCGCGGGGTTATTACTCGGGTGTAATTGGTGGTTATTTATTTGGGCGATTAATAATAATCATCTGTTAGAAGCAAGTTTAGGTTACTACATTAATCCGCTATTTAACGTGTTATTTGGCTTTGTATTTTTAGGTGAACGCTTTCGTAAACTGCAAAAAATAGCAGTTGGAATGGCTTTTACCGGTGTCGCCATCTTAGTTATTTCTTTTGGAGCAATCCCTTATATTGCATTAACGTTGGCCTTAAGTTTTAGCTTATACGGCTTGTTGCGCAAACAGGTTAAGGTTGATTCTATCCCAGGTTTGCTTATTGAAACCTGTATGATGCTGCCTTTGGCTATCGGTTATTGGTGCTGGATAGATTCACCTACCTCGAATTTTGCTAACAACCCCTTATCAACGAATGTGTTATTTATACTGGCTGGAATAGTCACGACTGCGCCATTACTGTGCTTTACTGCCGCAGCAAAACGGTTGTTATATTCGACGTTAGGGTTTTTTCAGTATATTGGTCCGAGCTTCATGTTTGTGCTCGCTGTGGTTGTTTACAACGAGCCATTTAACATCGAACGCATCATCACGTTTGGATTTGTATGGGCAGGGTTAGCCATTTTTACGTTTGATGCATTACGCCAATATCGACGAACACGCTAGTACCTAATGGCGCTAGCAAGGTGTTAATTTGGCGTAAGCCAGTACCAACCACTTAGCACCAAAATCATCAAAATTAACTTGAACGCGGGCGCTTTCTCCAGAGCCTTCATAGTTTAAGACGGTGCCATCACCAAATTTATTATGGCTAACACGCATTCCTAATGAAAAACCACTTTCGCTAAATGCTTCGTGTGAGGTGCTTGGACTAAATCGATTGTGCATAGGTTGCGCCACATTTTGGCGTAAGCGGATCTCTTCTATGCATTCTTTGGGTATTTCTCGGATAAAACGACTCGCCGTATGGAACTTATCTTGACCATACACGCGGCGTGTTTCAGCATGCGTAATATATAACTTTTGCATCGCACGGGTCATACCGACATAACATAAACGGCGCTCTTCTTCTAACCGTCCAGGCTCATCATTTGTCATGGCACTAGGGAACATCCCTTCTTCTACCCCAGCTAAAAATACCAATGAAAATTCTAGTCCTTTAGCCGAGTGAATGGTCATCATTTGCACTGCATCTTGATGCTTTTCAGCCTGACCTTCGCCAGCCTCAAGGGACGCATGGGCTAAGAATGCCGATAACGGCGACATCTCGTCCGCTTCAAGAGGCACTTCAAATTGTTTGCATGCCGTGACGAGTTCTTCTAAGTTTTCCACACGGGCTTGAGATTTTTCGCCTTTTTCAGCCTGATACATGGCAAACAAACCTGATGCCTTAATCGCATGATCTGCTTGCTTATCTAACGTCAACGGCTTAATGTCATTACTCATGTTCATGATCAAATCCACAAACCCTTGCAAGGCATTACCGGCACGTCCAGATAAGCGTTTTTCTTGGAGTATCATAATGGAGGTTTGCCACATGGACTGTTCGGTTGAGCGAGCTAGCTCACGGATCTGAGATAGGGTTTTATCCCCCATCCCACGCGTGGGTGTATTAACCACACGTTCAAACGCCGCATCATCCAACGGATGGTTAATCATGCGTAAATACGCCAGTGCATCTTTTATTTCTTGGCGTTCAAAAAAGCGTAACCCACCATAAATACGGTATGGGATCGCTTCTTGTAACAAGGCTTCTTCGAGTACACGAGATTGGGCGTTATTACGGTATAAAATGGCACAATCAGATAAAGCATTACCTTCATCCATCCATTCTTTGATCCGCGCCACAATAAATCGAGATTCATCCAGTTCATTAAACCCCGCGTAGAGTTTAATCTTCTCGCCATCTTCGTCTTCGGTCCATAACTCTTTGCCTAAACGACCGGCATTGTTGTCAATCACGGCATTAGCGGCTTTGAGGATATGCCCGGTAGAGCGATAATTTTGCTCAAGTCGAACAGTCTCTGCGCTAGGAAAGTCTTTCAAAAAATGCGAAATATTTTCAACATTTGCCCCACGCCAGCCATAAATAGATTGATCATCATCACCAACAATCATCATGTTGTTCTCAGGGCATGCTAATAAACGCAGCCATGCATATTGAATATTGTTGGTATCTTGAAACTCGTCGACTAAAATCGTGCGAAAGCGTTGCTGGTAATGTTGTTTTAGACGCGGGTTATCACGCCATAGCTCATACGCTCGAAGTAACAACTCCGCAAAGTCGATGAGCCCTGAACGATCACAAGTTTGTTGATAGGCTTGATAAATATCTCGCATTTTTTGTTGATTCGCATCACCAAAGGTATCGATGTCTTTAGGTCGTAATCCTTCGTCTTTGTTGCCGTTGATATACCATTGTAACTGTTTGGCTGGCCAATCTTTTTCATCCAAATTCATGGATTTGATAATGCGCTTGATCAAGCGATGTTGATCATCTGAATCTAAAATCGTGAAATTTTCAGGTAACTTCGCTTCAGTATAATGTGCGCGTAATAGTCGATGCGCCAAACCATGAAAGGTACCAATCCACATATGATGCAAAGATTGACCTTTAAGATGTTCAATACGCCCACGCATTTCGCGCGCAGCTTTGTTGGTAAACGTGACGGCTAATATTGAAAAAGGTGATAAATTCTCGACTTCCATGAGCCACGCAATACGATGCACCAAGACACGTGTTTTACCACTGCCGGCGCCTGCAAGAATGAGCAAATCTTGGGCTGGGGCGGCAACGGCTTGGCGCTGCTTGTCATTTAACCCATCAAGTAATCGAGAAACATCCATCTATTGGCCTTTTATGGTCTTTGGCTTAAAGTAGCTAGTATAGCGAAAAACTGTGGTTTTATACAGTGCTTTTATAACGACGATTATTTAGTCCAGTGTAACAGATCAGCAAAGTGAGATAACTGCACATCCGGTAAACATCGAGTCGGCTCTTGACGGATCCGCATTGGGCGATCAGCAGCATACCATGCCGACTTGTAACCATTTTGATAAGCACCTAGCACGTCATTATAAAGATTATCACCGACGTGTAATATTTGCTTGGTAGGCAAATCAAGGGCACGCTGTGCTTTGACGAACATATCCGCATGGGGCTTAGCACGATTATCAATATTCGCATGATAAACATGACTAAAGTATCCCCCCAACCCAATGGCATTCACATCGACATTGCCATTGGTAATCGCAACCAGAGGCATTGATTCGGCTAATTGTTCTAATACCTGACGGTACTCAATGGCAACGGTAAAATTACTGCGCTGTTGATAAAAATACGTAAAACAATCTAGCGCTGCTGCCTCTAATTCTGCGCCAGCATAGCCGCTTGCAGCCAAGCCTAAGCGTAACGTCGCTAAACGTAACATGCCCATGTCATATTGGATGTGAGGCTCGGTCGTTAACGCTTGGCGCTTGCAAGCTATCCAATCATGTTTGCTCAATTGTGCAGCCGCTGGATAATGTGACGCAATATGATCCATTAGTGCTTCTTCAGCTTGATAAATATACGGCATGTTATCGTATAGCGTATCATCTAAATCAAACGTCATCGCACTGATATGGGTGACGGGTCGGTAAAATATCATTTTTTAGCCCTTGGATGCGCGTTATCGTACACGCCCGCTAGGTGTTGAAAATCAAGGTGAGTGTACACTTGCGTGGTGGCTAAATTAGCATGTCCTAATAGCTCTTGCACCGCACGTAAATCACCGCTTGACTCTAATACGTGTGTTGCAAAGGAATGGCGCAGTTTATGCGGAGAAATATGTGTTTCAATGCCTTGTTTTATGCCAAGTTGCTCTAACCGTTTAGCCACTTGGCGATTACCTAAACGCCCACCACGCTGTGATAAAAACAACGCAGTCTCTGTGCAATTTGCAGGAGCAATAAACTCCACTCGCCAGTGTAGCCATGCATTCACTGCATCCCATGCATGTTGCCCAATCGGGATCCGTCGTTGTTTTCCGCCTTTACCATTGACGTTGAGAATATGATCATCCAGCACATCTAAGCAATTAAGACCGGTGACTTCAGATAAGCGCAAACCACAACCATAGACTAGCTCAAACATCGCTTTATCACGGGCTTCATGCACCGATTCAGGAGTAAAAGTCAGTAGCCCTTCAAGTTGTTCAACATGTAAATGTTTAGGTAGCGGTTTGCCCATTTTAGGCGCATTAACTGATTCCGCAGGGTTTTGCTGCAAGACACCCTGCTCGACTAAAAATGTACAAAACTGACGTAATGCGCTTAAGCGTAATGCGATACTGCGTGCGCTTAACCCGCTCTGTTTAGATAAGGAGACAATGCGTTTTATTTGTTCAACACTCAAACCCTGCCAAGTATGCAAGGTGAGTAAGTCTTTACTGACTAAAATATGAGAGATGTAAGCTTGTTGGGTATGTATAGAGTATTGGCGTTCAACTTTGAGCATTTGGGCAAATGCAAATACCCACTCATCATCATAGATGGTGCTTGAGTGGGCCGGCGTAGTCATTGGCTTACTACGACTCAGGACGGACAAGGATCCGAGCGAGCACTTGCTCTAATAATTGCTTGAGTTGCAATAAAAATAACGTGTCCATTTCTGGATGAAAATGCGTCGCAGAATCACTGCCTACCGCAAACAAACCTAGTGCTTTTTTATCACCGATTAACATCAATGCACACGACTCAACAGAGACATCATTAAAGATTTGTTTGGTTTCGTTTTGAGATAGGCGCCCAAAAAAGAAATCTGAGTGTTTAAAGCGTTTATCAATCAATGCATGATGTTTAAAATCAGCATAATCAGTACGTTTAACAAATAATTGAACACACACATTAGCCAGTGCAAGCTGACCTTTAAAACACGCTTGGAGAGCTTCTTCAACATCAGTTAATGTCTCACACGTGTATAAACGTTGCAGTAACTGTGCATAGATTTGAAATAACTGTTCATTATTATCGGCATTGCGGATCAGTGCTGCTAATTCTTGACGTTGTTGATGTAATTGTGAACGTAATTGCTCCGCTTGTAGCTCCACCAAAGATACCGAACCTCGATGTTGATGTGGGATAGATAATTCAGCTGTCAGCTCAGGGTATCCAACAAAAAAATCAACATTGTCACTTAAATAATCAGCAACTTGTTGTGCACTAATGCCGTTTACTTTTTCAGCTTGGCTCATAAAAATATCTTTCCATCAAAAACATGCTCAGCAGGACCGGTCATTTTTAACGTATGATCCGGACCTTGCCAACGAATAGTTAAAGGCCCACCAGGTAAGGTAACATTGACCTCTTGTCCTAGTTTACCTTGAATTTGACCAATTGCCACAGCTGCACAGGCGCCAGTTCCGCACGCCATCGTCTCACCCACACCGCGTTCAAATACGCGCAGCTTAACGTTGTGCTCATCAATAATTTGCATAAAACCAACATTGACCTTTTGCGGAAACCGTTCGTGCGATTCTAATAATGCACCCACTCCTTGCACATCAAATGTATCAATATCATCAACAATTAAGACACAGTGTGGATTGCCCATTGACACAGCACCACAAAAAAACGTCTGGTCTTGTTCTCGAATAATATAGGTCTTTTCTTCTTTTTGCGCTTTGAGCGGGACGTCTGCTGGCGCAAATTTTGGCTTACCCATATTGACGGTCACTTGCCCATCTTTTTCAAGATAGAGCATGATCTTACCTGCTTTGGTGCTAACGGATATTTTACTCTTGTGCGTGAGGTTTTTGTTTTTAACAAATCGGGCAAAACAGCGTGCGCCATTACCACACTGTTCTACTTCAGAGCCATCAGCATTAAAAATTCGATAATGAAAATCTTGGTCAGGATCGTATGGCGGCTCAACCAATAACAGCTGGTCAAAACCTATCCCCAAATTACGATTAGCCAGTTGCTGGATCCGCTCCGGAGAAAAATAGATGTTTTGGGTGATGCAATCCACCACCATAAAATCATTACCAAGACCATGCATCTTGGTGAATTCAACCAACATTATTGGCAGCCTTAAATTTTAATAATTACACTTAGTTTACTGGACTTTGTACTCGTTGTGCCACAAATCTTCGATTTTTTCGCGTTCGCGTACGACAAGCACCTTATCACCATCCACCATGATCTCAGCTGGACGAGCACGTGTGTTGTAATTTGATGCCATAACAAAGCCATAGGCGCCAGCACTTTTCACGGCCAAAATATCATCGGGAGCGATCGCCAGTTCGCGATCTTTACCCAGAAAATCTCCGGTTTCACAGACAGGACCCACCACATCATAAATCGCAGCAGCAACGTCGGTACGCGGCGTTACAGGGACGATATCTTGCCATGCAGAATACAGTGCTGGACGTAACAAATCGTTCATCGCGGCATCAATAATGGCAAAATGCTTGTCTTCGTTTTGCTTTAAAAACTCCACTTTCGTCAATAACACGCCGGCATTCGCAGCAATGGCTCGACCTGGCTCCATGATGAGTTTCATATGCTCACGACCTTGCATTTTTTGTGCAATCGCAGAAGCATATTCAGCAGGTTGTGGCGGTGTTTCATTGGCATACGTCACGCCTAAACCACCACCAACATCAAGGTGCTCGATTGCAATTCCTTGTTCAGCTAACTCATCAACTAAGCCTAATAAACGCTCAAGCGCATCAACAAATGGTGCCGTGTCGGTTAACTGTGACCCAATATGACAATCCATACCTTTGATTTCAAGATGTGATAATGAATTGGCATATAAATACGTTTCGACCGCTTTGGTGTGAGCAATACCAAATTTATTAGCTTTGAGCCCTGTTGAAATATACGGATGCGTGTTGGCATCGACATCAGGATTAATACGTAAAGAAATCCTAGCACGTTTGTCGGCTTTTGCTGCTACGGCATTGATACGGTCAAGTTCAGCAAAGGATTCTACGTTGAAACACAAAATATCATGGTGTAGCGCTAACTCGATTTCTGGTGTAGTTTTACCCACGCCTGAAAATACCACTTTTTGTGGATCACCACCGGCAGCTAACACTCGTTGTAATTCGCCACCAGAGACAATATCAAAGCCAGACCCTAGCTTGGCTAACACACTCAATACACCAATATTTGAATTGGCTTTAACCGCAAAACAAATCAAATGCGGATGATCGCCTAATGCCTCATCAAATTTGTGCCAATGACGTTCTAGTGTTTTACGCGAATACACATAAGTCGGCGTGCCGTGGGTTTTGGCAATATCAGCGAGAGACACATCTTCAACATGTAACGACCCGTTTTGGTAATCAAAAAAATCCATAAAACTATTCTCTACTTATCTTATCTGTTCATCTGCGCTGAGCTGAGGGGTTGCAGGAGGCAATGTATCATTCTGGCTAGGCTTGTTTTGTTCAGGAGGAGGTGGCGGTAAACGCAGCGGTCCTTTTTGACCACAGCCACTGAGCACCAAACTACCGAGCAACATGCCCAATAATGACCAGACCTGAACTCGTTTATTAAATACGCTGGGAAAGCCCATAAACCTATACATCGCTATTACTTTCGCTATTACCTTATTATAGGTAGTATGATCGGTAACCTGAACGTAAAAAGCAAGCACAAAACGACACAATTTAGTCGCAATCTACTTGCTTGATTTAATAATCCACCAGAAACCGTATCAACCGAGCTAAATTACTTAAACAATTCGTTTAAATAAGCCGCTATTCTGACGCCGCCTTGTGCTAAGCGTTGGTTCACCGTATCTAAATGTTTATAGACATAACGATAGTTTTCTTTTTCGTTTTTGGTATAAATACCTTGGCGAATGTCATAACTTTCTTTGATCCACACCATAGGATCAGGCTCCATCCATTGCGCAACCGTCGTTGCAGTCATCTTACGTGACAACCAATCGGTGTATTCGGTATACGACAACTTTTGCTGCTCGATGATACCGCTATCCCATACACGATGGAGATTAGAACGCTCCCAAAAGAATTCCAAACGGACATCATTGCCACCACGATCTTCACCGTTACCGACATGCAATGGTTGATGTAAATCACCAATGATATGCACAATAAAATGCAACGCCGTTTGGCGATCTGCCACTGACAAACGGGTATTGATGACTTGATTACTAAACATCATTAACGCGGTGTAAGCATCGCCTTTTTCTGGCGCACCCACTTGTGCATACGTCTTGCCGTCCGGCACAGTGACATAATGATACGCGGTGGATTCTTTTTGCCAGAACTCCGCAGGATTAGAACGGTTAAAATCCGCTAATGCCGAAATTTCCGCTAACGTATGATTTGGGTACAATTCGGCTATGGCTGCTTGCGCCTTAGGACTCAAATATTGAGTCGCAATTTCACCTGTAACGCGATGACCTATTTTGCCCCATGCCCACGCTGACTGACTGACACTCAGCAAGCTACTCACTACAAACAAACACACGATAATATGTTTCAAGCTAACGATCCTTAAAAAATGATATTAATTGACAATAAAATACGGGCTAGGTTGGCTTATAACCCCAACGTTGCATAATAGTTTGATCCACACCGACGTGATCTAATATCCGTGCCACCACAAAATCGACTAAATCAGCAATGCTCTTAGGTTCATGATAAAAACCCGGTGCTGCGGGCATAATAGTCACGCCAATTTGTGATAACTTCAGCATATTTTCTAAATGAATGGTCGAAAATGGCATTTCTCGCGGCACGATAATCAGCTGGCCACGCTCTTTTATTACAACATCCGCCGCACGTTCGATCAAGTTATCACTCGCCCCCATAGCAATGGCAGATAAGGTACCTGTAGAACAAGGACATACCACCATGAGCTTGGGCGCAGCAGAGCCTGATGCCACCGGAGAAAACCACTCATCTTTGCCACAGGCAATAATCTGACCTGGCTGAGCCCCAAATCGCTCTGTAAAAAATGCACTCACGGCTTCGGGTTTACTGGGTACTTTGAGGTTTTCTTCCGTTGCCATGACGACTTTTGCCGCAGACGAAATCAACACATACACTTGAAAATCCGCTTTAACCAATAACTCTAATAAACGCAAAGCATATGGCGTTCCAGATGCTCCTGTAATGGCTAAGGTAATGCGCTTATCCCACGCGGTTAAGGTCGAGACAGGTGTTAAACTCATATTATGCGTCCTTATATTTGCGGGTTAACGCATCGAGTAATTTACCATGAATACCAGCAAAACCACCATTACTCATCACTAAAATATGATCCGACGGCTGGGCTTCTTTGACCACCGCCGACACTAATTTTTCCACATCTTGATAAGAGTGAACAGGCGCAATACTCTCGCGTGCCACTTCATCAATAGACCAGCTTAAATTCGCCGGTTCAAAAATAAACACTTCATCCGCTTTTGCCCACGAATCGGTCAGCTGCTCTTTGTGGATACCCAACTTCATGGTATTAGAGCGCGGTTCTAATATAGCTAAAATGCGCTGTACACCAACTTTGGCTTTTAAGCCTTCAACGGTGGTTTTAATGGCTGTCGGATGATGCGCAAAATCATCATAGACGGTAATATTATTGATCTTACCTTTGATTTCCATGCGCCGTTTAACATTCACAAACTCACTTAATGATGCAATCGCAATCTCCGTGGTCACCCCAACATTGTGTGCAGCAGCTATCGCCATCAAGCCATTGTGAACATTGTGATCACCTATTAATTCCCAAGACACTTCGCCTTGTAATTGACCTTGGTAATACACTTCAAAACGTCCACCATCGGCTTGTGTTTTTTGCGCTGTCCAATCTTTGGAAATAAATTCTTGGCGAGTCCAACACCCCATTTCTAATACATCTTGCATATTGTTATCGTGCTTTTCAGACAATATCAGGCCATTGGCTGGCACGGTACGCACTAAATGATGGAATTGTTTTTTTATCGCATTGAGATCATCAAAAATATCCGCATGATCAAATTCTAAATTATTGAGCACTAACGTACGTGGACGGTAATGGACAAACTTGGAGCGTTTATCAAAAAAGGCACTGTCGTATTCATCGGCTTCTATGACAAAGAAGTTACCTTCGCCAATCCGCGCCGACACACCAAAGTTTTCTGGTACGCCTCCGATCAAAAAGCCCGGTGTATAACCTGCATATTCGAGGATCCACGCCACGATACTCGCAGTGGAGGTTTTGCCATGTGTACCGGCTACTGCTAAGACCCAACGGTCTTTGAGTAAGTTATCTAATAACCATTGTGGGCCGGAGGTATAAGGTAAGTTGCGATCTAGCACGTATTCGACTGCAGGATTACCGCGTGACATCGCGTTACCAATGATTACCATATCTGGCTCAGGTGTAAACTGGGACACATCATAGCCTTCGGTCAAGGTAATACCGAGCCCTTCTAATTGCGTCGACATGGGCGGATAGACGTTACGGTCGGAGCCAGTAACAGTATGGCCTAATGATTTGGCAAGGGCTGCAATGCCCCCCATAAAACTACCGCAAATTCCTAAAATATGTACATGCATGATGGATTCTTATTGGCTAGATGAAAAATAATCGTAATACTTTAGCAGATTATACCCTGTTAACCTACCAACCGGCTATATTGGATCTATATCCGAGTTAACATCCGTGTTAAAAGTAGGTACACTAGCTGTACAGGGAAAGTACAATAAAAACAATAATCCTTTCTTATGGAGTCATTGCTCCTCTGTACCCTACTCTATTAATTTATAAAGGTTTTATGTGTTATGAAACGATTAAATTCGCAATTACAGAAAGATGGAGCACCACTCGAACTCATATTATTAATTAGGACTTTACTGGCTGGCTGCAAAGAAATTTCATTTCGTGTTTCCCAAGGTTCATTAGCAGGTGTGCTCGGTTCGACACTGTCTGAAAACGTCCAAGGAGAAACCCAAAAAAAACTCGATGTCATCTCCAACCAAATCCTCAAAGATACCTTGAGTGAATCCGGTTACGTCAAAGCTATCTCTTCAGAAGAAGAAGATAATGTTGTCCCCTGTAACCCTGAAGGCAATTACTTAGTCAGCTTTGATCCGTTAGATGGCTCATCGAATACTGAGATCAACAGCTTAATTGGGACTATTTTTTCGATTACTCACGCCCCGCAATGGATGGATGCGGATGATCCTTCCGCTTTCTTGCAACCGGGTACGCAAAGTGTAGCAGCAGGTTACGTGTTATATGGTCCTTCGACTATGCTGGCTATGACCACCGGCCGCGGTACTCATCTTTATACCTTGGATAAAACCCACGGTGGCTTCTTACTGACTGAAGCGAATTTACAAGTACCACAAGACACCAGTGAATTTGCCATTAATGCATCGAATCAACGTCACTGGGAACAACCGATACAAGATTATGTGGCCGATTTAATCTTAGGCACCGATGGCCCTCGAGGTAAAGACTACAACATGCGCTGGGTCGCGGCGATGGTGGGTGATATTCATCGTGTATTATGTCGCGGGGGTATTTTTGCGTATCCGTTTGATAAACGTAACCCTAATAAACCGGGTAAACTGCGCTTGTTATATGAAGCCAATCCAATGGCATTTTTGATGGAACAAGCCGGAGGTTTAGCCTCGACAGGTGAAGGTCGGATCATGGAAGTAATGCCAACCGAGATCCACCAACGGGTACCGGTGATCATTGGTTCGGCCAATGAAGTTGAAGCGTGCTTAGATTATTACAACCGATAAATAATCAACGGCATTGGCTTTTTATTCGCCCATGCCGTTTTTTTGTTTTATCATTGCGCTTTACTATTGCGTTTATTTACGCACTTTAATACTTAGAGAATTTCCCATATGCCCCATCCTTTTGCTCATCTCCCGAAATGGTTAAGTGTTTGGCTGTTCAGCATCATTAGTATTGGCGTCTTCGCTGCACAACCTGAACCTAAAGAACTGTTTTGGGAAGATATGGTACCCAAAGGATTTATTGCCCCAGAAGTCACGGTTGATCATCTCAATAACATGTCACAAGCTGCGCCCAATGCGCCAGTTTTACCCGAGCTAAACGGCCAATATGTAAAAATCCCTGGATTTGTTGTGCCATTAGAAGGCACAGCTGAATTGACGACGGAGTTTTTGTTAGTCCCCTACTTTGGTGCTTGTATTCATGTACCGCCACCACCATCTAATCAAATTGTTTATGTGACATTCAAAAACGGGGTGCCCATCGATAATTTATATGATGCGGTGTGGGTTGTAGGCAAGTTGTCTACCGATGGTTGGAGTGGTGATATTGCGACTGTGGGTTATACGCTAGAAGGCGTAGAAGTATTGCCATACGAATAAGGGCGAATATTCGCGCCCTTATTGTATTTACATTAGCCAATTGTACTTATTGTGGCACTCGCCACTCTAATAATTGCGCTCGATGTGCGTCACTAATTGGCATAGCACGCTGTTGGGCATAATCAAACTGCACCAATGTCGTCGTCCCTTTCGCCACCACAACTTGCTCATTTTCGGCATTAGCTTGCTGCACTTCTTGATACACCACAAATGAACTGTTACCAATACGCTGAATACCAGTACGAATGGTCACTGCTTTGCCATAGTGGATTTGTGCCACAAAATCCACCGTGAAACTTGCCAAAATCAATGGCCAATTATCCAAGTCTAACTCAGGATTAAAGACTTTGAATATCGGTTCGCGCGCCGTTTCAAACCACTGCGGCACGACCGTATTGTTGACATGACGCAGTGCATCAGTTTCATAAAAACGTATGTTAAATGTTTCACTCAACATAACGTTGTGGACCTGTGAGCATGGGTTTTAAGAATCGTCCCGTGTGCGAGGCTGCGACTTCAGCCACTTCTTCAGGGGTACCTTGAGCAATGATTTGACCACCACCAGAACCGCCTTCCGGACCTAGATCAATGACCCAATCCGCCGTCTTGATCACATCCAAGTTATGCTCAATGACCACCATTGTATTGCCGGCATCACGTAAGCGATTCAAGACTTCCAACAACTGCTTAATATCGTGAAAATGTAAGCCCGTCGTAGGTTCATCTAAGATATACAGGGTTTGTCCCGTATCGCGCTTAGATAACTCTTTGGCCAACTTGACCCGCTGAGCCTCCCCCCCTGACAAAGTCGTCGCCGCTTGCCCTAAACAAATATAGGACAGACCAACATCTTTTAAGGTTTGCAGTTTACGGTTGATCGCTGGGATCGCATCAAAGAACTCTCGGGCATCTTCAACGGTCATTTGCAAAATCTCGTGGATGTTTTTGCCTTTATAACGAATTTCTAAGGTTTCGCGATTATAGCGTTTACCCTTACACACATCACATGGCACATATACATCTGGTAAAAAATGCATTTCAACTTTAATCACGCCATCACCCTGACAGGCTTCACAGCGTCCACCTTTGACGTTAAAACTAAATCGTCCAGGCTTGTAACCTCGTGAGCGGGCTTCTTGTGTGCCTGCAAACATTTCACGAATTGGCGTAAAAATTCCGGCGTAAGTAGCAGGATTAGATCTCGGAGTACGACCAATTGGACTTTGGTCAATATCGACAACTTTGTCCAATAACTCTAAACCTTTCATGGTTTTATATGGTGCCGGCTCGCCTAACGTTGCGTTGTTTAATTCACGCTGCGCAATTTTATAAAACGTATCATTAATTAACGTCGATTTACCTGAACCCGATACGCCTGTGACACACGTCATGATACCGGTTGGCACACGCAATGTGACATCTTGTAAATTGTTACCTGTCGCACCCGTCAATTCTAGCCATTCGTTGTTCTTGGCCTTATTGCGTTTAGCAGGGATCGCAATCCCTTCTCGACCCGATAAATACTTACCAGTTAAAGAATGCTCCGCATTTTTAATATCTTCCAATGAGCCTTGCGCGATAATTTCACCGCCATGCACCCCAGCCCCAGGACCAATATCAATAATGTAATCTGCTTCTTTGATAGCATCTTCATCATGCTCAACCACAATCACGGTGTTACCTAAATCTCGCAAATGACGTAGGGTTTTTAAAAGGCGTTCGTTATCACGTTGATGCAAGCCAATGGAAGGCTCATCTAGCACATACATAACGCCCACTAAACCCGCACCAATTTGACTAGCCAAACGAATACGCTGGGCTTCACCGCCAGATAATGTATCTGCACTGCGCTCTAGTGATAGGTAGTTCAATCCAACATTCACCAAGAAATTTAAGCGCTCTTTGATCTCTTTTAGGATTTTTTCAGCAATCGCGGCACGTTGCCCCGTTAATGCTAAGTTTTCAAAAAAGGCTAAACATTCAGCAATGGACATATGTGCCACTGTCGGCAAATTTGTTTTTTCAATAAAGACGTTGCGTGCTTCTAAACGCAAACGAGAGCCAGCACAGGTAGAACAAGGTTGTTGTGCTAAGTATTTAGATAACTCATCACGTACGGCATTGGATTCGGTATCTTTGTAGCGGCGCTCCATATTCGGGATAATCCCTTCAAATGGATGTTTACGCTGCATGATATCACCACGTTCATTGATATATTTAAAGCTAATGCTGGTGCCTTTTGAGCCATTGAGAATAATGTCTTTGGATTTTTTATCTAGTTCATTAAACGGAATGCTCAAGTCAAACTTATAATGCTCAGCAACTGCCTGGAGCATTTGAAAATAATAATAACTGCGCTTATCCCAGCCACGGATCGCTCCGCCAGATAAACTTAGCTCCTCATTACTCACCACGCGAGAGGGATCAAAAAACTGTCTCGTGCCTAATCCATCACAAGTTTGACATGCCCCCGCTGGGTTGTTGAACGAAAACATGCGCGGCTCTAACTCACTGATAGAATAACCACAGTGTGGACAAGCAAAGTTTGCGGAGAAAATCATTTCTTCAGCGCTGGCATCATCCATGTAGGCGACTTTGGCATTGCCACCAGACAAGCCTAATGCAGTTTCAAATGATTCGGCTAGGCGCAGTTGTAAATCTTCACGCACTTTAAAACGGTCAACAACCACTTCAATGGTGTGTTTTTTGTGGAGATCCAACGGCGGTGGATCAGACAAATCACATACCTCACCATCAATTCGTGCACGAATAAATCCTTGCGCAGACAAGCCCTCTAAGGTTTTAAGATGTTCACCTTTACGGTCTTGGATCACCGGAGCAAGCAACATCAGCTTTGTGCCTTCTGGCATTGCTAAAACACGGTCAACCATCTGCGATACGATTTGTGCATCGAGAGGTACATCATGCTCTGGACAACGTGGCACACCGACTCGGGCAAACATCAAACGCAAATAATCGTAGATCTCGGTGATAGTACCCACCGTAGAACGAGGGTTGTGAGAGGTAGACTTTTGTTCAATCGAAATGGCCGGAGATAACCCTTCGATATGATCGACATCGGGTTTTTCCATCATAGATAAAAACTGACGGGCATACGCAGACAAAGACTCAACGTAACGACGTTGACCCTCAGCATATAAAGTATCAAAAGCTAAAGAGGATTTACCCGATCCAGAGAGACCAGTAATCACGACTAACTTGTCGCGAGGGAGATCAAGGGAAATGTTTTTGAGGTTGTGCGTACGCGCACCACGAACTTCTATTTTATCCATGCAACCGTTTCAATGTGCAAAACCTGTAGTATGACATAATCGCTTAAGATTACGACATATATAAGTTGTTTATAATTGTGCGTCTTAATACGTAAGATTATGGGTTTTGATCACCTAGCTGCCACCTTATTGACTTAATGCCACACATTTACCCTTGCTAAAATTGTGCTAGAATGCACACATAATTATTTACTTACAGCTTGAAGTCCTAACCGTGAACGCTACCGAAATTCGTGCCGCTTGTGCACTTGCCGCTATTTATATTTTGCGCATGCTAGGATTATTCATGGTCATGCCGGTATTGGCAATTTTAGCAATGGATTACCAAGGCTACACCCCCTGGTTGGTGGGTTTAGCGATTGGAGGCTATGGCTTGACCCAAGCATTGCTGCAGATCCCCATGGGGATGCTATCGGATCGCATCGGACGTAAGCCAGTCATTGTTGGTGGCTTAGTATGCTTTGCTATCGGAAGTGTCGTGGCAGGCATAGCTGATAGTATGACATGGTTGATTATTGGTCGGATAATGCAAGGTGCTGGCGCGATTGCCGGTGCAGTGATGGCATTAGCGGCTGATGTCACGCGCGAATCTCAGCGCACCAAAGTCATGGCAATTATCGGGATCTCGATTGGATTTTCTTTTTATCTGGCTTTATTACTTGGTCCGGTGCTATCAAGCTCATACGGTTTGAGTGGGATTTTTTATATTACGGCATTATTAAGCGTCGCTGGTATTGGCTTAGTCTTGTATATTGTCCCTAACGCCACCAATATTGCGCCAAGTGCCGATACGTTGCCACGACTCTCTCATATCAAAGTCCTGTTCACCCACCCACAGCTGCGTTTATTGAATATTAGTGTGTGCTTATTGCATATGTTTATTACTATTTTATTTGTACAGTTACCCCGTTTATTGAGCGATAGTGGGATTGCCCTGAGCGCACAATGGACATGGTATTTACCGGTATTGTTGTGTTCAATTGTGGGTTTAATGGTACTGATGCGAATAGCCAAAACTCAGCCTAAAGGCGTCATGCTAATCAGTATTGTTGCCATGACGTTATGCTTTGCAGGACTAGCGTATCATGCTAATGCGACGTTGAATCTACGTTATTTGTATGGCTTTGCGATCGTCTTTTTTATTGGATTTAATTATCTAGAAGCAAATATTCCAGCACTCGTATCGAGCATTGCCCCAGCCGGCAATAAAGGCAGTGCGATGGGAATTTATGCTAGCTTTCAATTTTTTGGTGCTTTTTTAGGCGGGATCGTTTCTGGCCTAATGATCAGTTCATTTTCTGAAACAGCGCTGTATACTTTATGTATCTTGATTGGGGTTGTGTGGCTCATAATTATTTCAATGTTAAGTCACCATGAGCGCTTAAAACGCGTTACACTTAGCCTTAATCAAACGAATGACTCGGTCGCTGAAATCGCAACGCGATTACAAGCAATAACCGGTATTAAAGACATCACTGTGGTTGAAGATGAACAGGCGGCATACCTTAAAGTAGACCCCGCCACCTTTGACTTAACGTTAGCACAACAAGCAGTCCAATAAACACGAGGTAGCAAATGGCGACTAAAGGCGTAAACAAAGTAATAATCGTAGGTAACTTAGGTAACGATCCTGAGATCCGTAATTTGCCCAATGGCGGCGCAGTCGCTAATTTGAGTGTGGCTACTAGTGAAAGCTGGAAAGACCAACAAGGTCAACCACAAGAACGCACCGAATGGCATCGCGTTACTATGTATCGTCGTCTTGCTGAGATTGCGGGTGAGTACTTGAAAAAAGGCTCACAAGTATACCTAGAAGGTAAATTGCAAACTCGTAAATGGCAGGATCAACAAGGTAATGACCGTTACACAACTGAAATCATTGCTGATCAAATGCAAATGTTAGGTGGTCGTACTGGCGGCGGTCAAGGTGGTAACATGGGCGGCGGTGGTTATAACCAACCACAACAAAGTAATCAAGGTGGTAATGGCGGCGGTTACAACCAAGCACCACAGCAAAACAATCAAGGTGGCGGTCAAGGCGGTTATAACAAACCACCACAACAAGCTCCTTCAGCTCCTCAGGCGCCTAAAGAACCTGATTTTGAATTTGATGACGATATTCCTTTTTAGCATCGAACACAACATCCGAAAATAATCACCTTATCTAACGCCCTTATTACAAGGGCTTTTTTACATAATTTGGCAATGAATAATGATTAACACTAAAATATATAAAGCGGTTTATAGTTTATCTGAGCAGCTAATGAAAGCTGCCAATAGCAATGACCAAGACTCATTCGATCAATTATTCGCTGAATTACAAGCGATATGCGACGATAACGAAGATACCAACAAAGACCATCCTGAACAGTGGGAAACATTGGCTGATTTTACCGCCGATTTAGACGAAGCGGTTGCCGGATATGAAAAAGCATTGACCAAAGCGAAGGCGATTAATTCAAAAGATCATATGTCCTCAATTGCGCTATCCATGGCGCTTTTACAAATAGAACTGGGTCATACCGATGCGGCAATAGATAATCTGAAAAATGCCAAAATCAGTGCCAATAAAATTGAAGACAAAGAGCTTAAAGCCGAAATACATGATCGACTTGAAGCGCTTGTAGATGGCTCGTATTAATCCAACGCCTCATCTCAACTAAATCCACTAAGCCCAGCATTTTTGTTGGGCTTTTTTGTGACGGTCGCTTTAATGCCCAGCATCATCAATAGTTCGATTAGCGGAAATCCCTTGCCACGACGATGCCCCCAAAATGACAATTACCTGTCGCAATTGTCGTATCCGCTCTAAAAATTAGTGTCAATTTGTCTAAAGTAAAAATGATGAATGTCGATATAAATGTCATGGAATGTATATATACCTGCACTTTTACTTTTCGGCAGGAAAATTGCAACAAGATATTATTGTAGCAACATTGATGTTGCTCAATAGAGAACGGAATCTAGCACTTACGGTGCAAGAGCAAAGGAATGACAATGCAAATAAGTTGGCGCCAGTACCTGACATTGAAACTTGCCAAGCGCAATGCGATATTTTCGTTAGGTATTTCTGTTGGAAAACATACTCATTATGTCGTCGGGTTAGTCAAACAAGGCGCTGAAGTCTATTGGGCACATGCCTGTCAGTTTGATATCACCTCGTTTAAATCTGAATTTAGTCTGTGGATAAAGGCCAATAATTTGGCTGGCACACCGACCTATATATCCTATACCGAATCCTACTATCAATTACTTCAAGTCGATCGTCCGGATGTCGAAGAAAACGAAGTTCACACAGCATTACAATGGCCACTTAAAGAATTACTCACCATCAATAAAGAAGTCGCCTACGATTATTTTGATTTGCCGGTACAAATCTCCGGACAACACAAGATCAATACCGTGGCGATTGAATATCACCACATCGAATCAATGAGTCAACTGATGCTTGATTTGCATTTGGATCTCAAGCAAATTGTGGTCGAAGAAATTGCCACTTGTGAATTAGTCCACAGCCATTCCGAAGCAGTGTTAACACTGGTACAAGAGCTGAGTGGTGAAATCTGTCTGACCATCATCAAGGACAACCGACTTTATATGACGCGTCGCTTACGTGGTTTTGATAATCTTGGGCAGTTTTCACCGGATGAGTTACGTATGGGGATCATTGAATCCCTGTGTATTCAAATCCAACGCTCACTAGATTATTTCAGTAATCAGTTACGCCAACCGCCAATCAAACATATCTTTGTACGACTCCCTATTGATCATCAAGATATTATCGCTGAGGATATTGAAAAAGTCATTGATATGCCGGTATCGCTACTGACACCAGCTATTGCTATGAAAATTGATATCAATATCAATGATTTTAGTCTCAATGCGCTAGGTGCTGCGATGATTGCTTTACACAAAAGTAACTCTCGTTCGACACATGAGGCGGCTTGATGAAACATACCATTAATCTGTTACCTAATGCGCTTAAACCACAATTAGAGCTCTTAACGATATATACCGTAATGATTGCTATGATGCTTTCGTTCATGTCGATGTTTGGTATGAGTAGTTATATGGATCATGACAAGCGTTTGTTAATCATGGAGCGAGATGCTTTGGGCAGTGAAATTAATCGCAAAATTTCGGTCCTCAATGTCATTAATGCTGAACTAGAAAATCGCTTAGAAGATCCCATGCTTATCCAAAGCACGAAAAGCCATGAGTCTCAGCTCAAGCAAAAAAAACGCCTTGTCGCAGAACTACAATCACGTGATCCACTTCTTGAACATAGCTTTGCCGAATTACTTGAAGCGCTAGCGCTCAACCATAGTGACGAATTATGGTTAACTTCAATTACTGTCATCGGTGAAGATATGTTATTTGCGGGTCACGCCGCAGCACCAAGCGCATTGCCAAAATGGATAACGCAATTGAGTAAGACCAAATATTTTGCAGGTCGAGAATTTGACAGCGCGAAACTGCAATTAAAAGATGAGCAATTGGTGTTTGAACTGCGCACAAGCAAAGGAGAAGATACACGATGAAAAATTTATCGTTAATCGCACAATTAAATTTAAAATATGGGACATGTTCACCACGCGAAAAAATCTTGGCGATGATGATAGCCTCCTTTTTATCAGCATATCTTGCTTATGAATTATTAGTATTTCCTATTGCTAAAGAAATTAACATCATTGAGGCGTCTATCACCAGCTCCTACGATCGGTTAAACAAGATCGAGACGGAACTCGATCAAGTCAATATTCGGATCGCAACGGATCCTAACGAACCCTTAAAAGAACGCATTGAACGCTTATCAGCGCGCATCGCACAGTTAGATAATAACTTTCAAGATCAAATCAACGAACTGATCCCGGCAGAACAAATGCCCAAGGTATTAGAAACCCTGTTTAGCAAATCGTTCAAACTCGCATTAATTGAAATGCGCTCTATCGAACCGTTGGATTTATTTGCCAAAGATGAAGATAAACGGGACGTTAGCTTATATCAACATGGAATGCGCTTGGTGTTTAAAGGTGATTATTTTGATGTACAACATTTTTTACAGGAAATAGAAACAATGCCATTTCAGTTGTATTGGCATTCATTAGAGTATCGAGTTGAGGCGTATCCGCTGGCCTTAGTCGAAATTGAGTTATTTACGTTAAGTTCAAATGAGGCATTCATCGGTGTATAACATGATTATTCCTATTATAATTTGCACATTATTTGCCAGCTCCAGTGCGCTAGGGCAAGGTAATGTATTGGTCGAATTGAAAGATCCAACACGTCCTAAAAACTTCACCGTCACTCCCTTAACGAGTAGCAACCAGAAAGCGTTGCCTCCGATTAAGGTCACTGCAATTTTTGCTTCACCTAAACAACATTATGCCGTTATTGATGGCCAATCATTTGTCCAGGGCGACACCATTCGGGATTATGTCATTGAATCAATAGGTCGCCAACGCGTTGTGCTTGCACAGATCAAAAACGGCATTACTCAACTTACTACCCTATCTGTATTTGAAGAAGAAGTGAAATCTTATGTTAAACAATAAATATTTATCTATTTTGATTGCCACCACCAGTTTATCCATCGCCGGTTGTGCTAACACTCAACATTCAACCGATGTTGCAGGTGAACTTGCTTTGAATGTTGCCGAAGCACAGCGCTTTACTGAAGCACAGAGTACGAAGGTAAATGTACCCAGTGATTT
The DNA here is from genome assembly GCA_029251505.1 of Glaciecola sp. Lineage (GTDB taxonomy): Bacteria > Pseudomonadota > Gammaproteobacteria > Enterobacterales > Alteromonadaceae > Opacimonas. The sequence goes on from JAQXDG010000211.1 coordinate 35,066, forward strand.
GCTTGCAGCCTACAAACCGAATGTACCAACGGCACAAGAGTTGGTCATGGATAGCGCCAAATACGATATCAACGCACAAAATATTGATGCAGCGAGTTTTTTTGCTAATTTAGTCAAAGATACGCCATATAGTGTCGCTGTTCATCCAGAGGTAATAGGGTCGATTTCATTGGACCTAAAACAAGTACCATTAGAACAAGTATTTAGCTTAGTTTCCGACCTGTACGGTTTTCAGATTGAACGTAAACAAAGTATTTTTCGCATTTTTCCATCCGGTATGCGGACCGAAACATTTAACGTCAACTATCTATTAATGCAACGAGATGGCACAACCCAAACCAGCATTATTTCGGGCGGCGTATCGCAAAATAGTCAAAACAATAATCAAAACCAAGGTAACAACTCCGGGTCCCAAATGGGCGGCCAAGGTAATCAAGGCGGATTTGGTGGCGGCCAAAACAACCAGCAAAATACGAATGGCACTATGATTTCAACCCGTACCGAAACCAATTTTTGGAAAGATTTAGAAGTGAGTCTAAAAACCATGATCGGTACGGACAAAGGTAGAGCGGTGTTTGTCACTCCACAAGCCGGTTTGGTCACGGTACGTGCCCTGCCTGAAGAAATTCGTAGCATTCGTGATTTTCTGGATATTTCCGAAACCAATTTACAACGCCAAGTGGTGTTAGAAGCGCGGATATTAGAAGTTGAACTCAAAGATGAATACCAACAAGGAATCAATTGGGGCACCATTGCCAAAACGATTGGTACCACTGCGTTTGGCTTTAGTACCACAGCAGGTAATTTTGGCAATCAAATCACCCCATCATTAGGCGGTGTAACGAGCTTGTCGTTTGTTAATCAAGATTTTTCTGGGGTGCTATCGTTACTAGAAACTCAAGGCGATGTCCAGGTTCTCTCTAGTCCACGAGTCACCGCAACCAACAATCAAAAAGCCGTTATCAAAGTTGGAAATGATGAATACTTCGTGACTGACGTATCGAGTCAAAATACGATTACCTCGACCACTACGTCAGTGGTACCGGATATCGAATTGACACCATTTTTCTCCGGGATTGCGCTGGATGTAACTCCGCAAATTGATGAAAACCACTCAATTTTATTACATGTCCACCCATCAGTTATCGAAACCCAGGAACAAGAAAAAATCGTCACCCTCAATGAAGAAAATATCGTTTTGCCGTTAGCGCAAAGCACCATCCGTGAATCCGATACGATCATCAAAGCCATGTCAGGTGAGATTGTCGTCATTGGTGGTTTAATGCAATCCATCACTGACGACTTGTATTCACAGACGCCTATATTGGGCGATCTCCCTTTTATCGGTAACTTGTTTAGAAACAAGAAGCAGCGCGAAGTGAAAAAAGAACTCATTATTTTAATTAAACCGACCATTGTTGAATCGGGTACTTGGCATCAGCAGATGAAGCGCAGCCAACACCAGATGGATGAATGGTTATCGGTTAAATAACCGAACAATGCACGCTTAAAAGGATTAACCACGCATGTATTTATCGTATTTTAATTGTCAATATTGGCCATTTTCATTAACCCCAAACACCAATCAATATTTTGGGGCGACATGTCATAATGAAGCGATCATCACGCTCAACCATGCATTATTAAGTGGTGAAGGCTTCATTAAAGTAGTTGGTGAAGTGGGTACGGGCAAAACATTATTGTGCCGTAAATTACTCAATGAATTACCCGCCAGCGTCCACACCGCCTATATTCCTAATCCGCATTTAGCCCCCAACGAATTACGCCATGCGGTGGCCAATGAATTGGGCGTTAATTTGGCGCTCAACTCCGATCAACAGGAGTTTACCCAAGCGATCCAAACGCGCTTAGTCGCGTTGCATCAAGCGTTTGATCATGTCGTCCTGGTCATAGATGAAGCTCAGGCATTGCCTGTTGAAAGCATGGAAGCTTTGCGACTGATCACCAATTTTGAAACCGAAACACATAAGTTGTTACAAGTTGTGCTGTTAGGCCAACCAGAGTTAGATGAAAAAATCGCGCTGCCCGAACTGCGACAATTAAAACAACGGATCACCTTTTCATGTCAGCTTAGTGAGCTTGATGCTGAACAAATTTACTACTATGTCCGTCATCGAATGGTCAAAGCTGGGTATCAAGGCCCTGAGATTTTTAGTCGTGATGTGTGCCGCATGATCAAACAAGCGACACGAGGTACGCCACGCATTATCAATGTTCTGAGCCATAAAATCTTAATGTTGATGTATGGCAAAGGGTTAAAAATGGCTACGCCTGAACTCGTGAAATTAGCGGCTCAAGACACCGAAGCATGTCACAAAGTCAGCTTACCATGGCGCTTAAACGCCAAGGCGCAATGGCGGGCTGCATGTCTCGTCACCGTTGGTTTATGCGGAGCGCTGTTGTTATTTCCACTGGCGTAAGGTAAAGACACCTGCCTACGCCCGAATAATTAAGTTCTTTATCCATAAGGAAATGTGATGAGTACTGTCAATCAAATGTTACATGATCTCAACGCGCGCACAGGCGATTTAGCGATGAACGGTGCCGAAACATATGCGCCTATTGAACCCGTTCGCATCAATAAGACAACAAAATACATCGTTGGAACAGCCTGCTTTGCTGTACTTGCTATCATACTTATGACGCAAAACGTGAGCACCTATAACCGCACGATACCCGTGGATGACATCGGACAGGTCAATACACAGAGTCAGCAACCGAGCGCGCAGTCAACAGCCACCATACTCGCGTCGGATGCCATGCCTGCAACTGCCGCCCCAACGTCGCAAACAGCAGATATCGTCGCATCAGCAACACAAATGAAAATCATCCCAAGCGTAGATGATGTAACTAATACGCGCATCGATGTGGCTCCATTCGACGGCTATATGCAAGTTAATACCAGTAATGGCGAAGGGCGCTTTATTGCAGGTTTGCAAGATAAAGCCCGACTTGCGATACAAAGTAATAATACCCAAAGTGCCATTCAAGCCCTACAAGCGTTACTTACGGCTAAACCTTATGATCATGCTTCACGACTGTTATTAAGCCGCTTATATTTTCAATCCAATCAATCTGATAAAGCGTTAAATTTACTGCAAGCAGCGCCATCTGAAGATGATTTATCAATCGAATTTTTAGGTTTTCGTGCAAGTCTTTATACCGAAGCAGGAGAGCACCTCAATGCAATTAGCGATTATCAGGTGCTGACACGACTAGAGCCGACTAATGTGCGTTGGCAGTTGGGTATTGCCATTGCTTATGATCAAATTGACGCTTATCAAGATGCTAAATTTGCCTATGAACAAGTCAAATTAATTGGTGATTTACCCACTAATATTTTTACGTTTATCGATGAACGAATCACCATATTAAAGGATTTAATATGAAAAATAATTTACGGATGCGCTTAGGTGACCTGCTCATCCAACACAACTTGATCACCCCTGAACAACTTGATATTGCGCTCGATGAACAAGGGCGTACCGGCCGCAAATTAGGTGCGGTATTAATTGATTTAGGCTATGTGGCTGAGTCGCAGATGTTGAGTCAATTAGCTGATCATTTGCATATCCCGCTGATCGATATTGATAAAATACCAATCAATCCTGATAGCGTAAAAAAACTACCCGAAATTCAAGCTCGTCGCTATCGAGCATTGATTATCAAAGAACAAGCACATTCATTTTTATTAGGCATGGCTGATCCAACCGATCTTAACGCTGTAGATGCTATCGGGGGGCTGCTACCCAAAACATTAGAATTGGCAGTTGTGAGTGAATCACAGCTCTCCAACGCGTTTGATAATTACTATCGCAAAACTGAAGAAATTGCGTCGTTTGCCGAAGAATTGGCACTGGAGTATTTGGATCAAAATGAATTTTCTATTTCGACGGAGCTAAGTGAAGACCAAGATACCGCGGTATCTCGATTGCTCCAATCCATCTTTGAAGACGCGGTCATGTCTAAAGCGTCAGATATTCATATTGAACCGAATAATGATATGTTACGGATCCGACATCGAGTTGACGGCATGCTGCAAGAAAACATCATCAATCAAAAAAATATCGCCAATGCGTTGGTCTTACGTTTAAAACTCATGGCGGGACTTGATATTTCAGAACGACGCTTACCCCAAGATGGTCGCGCGCAAATCCATATTAAAAATAAAAGAATAGATGTTCGTTTATCCACCATGCCCACCCATGATGGAGAGGCGGTGGTGATGCGCTTATTGGATCAGTCCGCAGGGATCTTAAGTTTAGCGCGGTCGGGCATGCCACCGTTGATCTTTCATCGATACAAAAACATGCTCAGTCGTCCTAACGGACTGATTTTGGTGACCGGCCCCACCGGCTCAGGTAAAACAACCACCTTGTATGGTTCGTTGAGTGAATTGAACACCCCTGAGAGAAAAATCATTACGGTAGAAGATCCGGTCGAATATAGCTTGCCGCGTATCAATCAAGTCCAGGTCAATAACAAGATTAACTTGGATTTTGCACGCGTACTGCGAACTGCGTTAAGACAAGATCCCGACATTATCATGGTTGGGGAAATGCGAGATCAAGAAACGGCCGAAATCGGCATGCGCGGTGCCTTAACTGGACACTTGGTATTATCCACACTCCACACTAATGATTCGATTTCATCGGCAATCCGTTTAATCGATATGGGGACACCTGGTTATCTGGTCGCCAGTGCGTTACGCGGCGTTATTGCGCAGCGCTTAGTCCGTAAAATTTGTGAAAATTGCAAAGTCGATACACTGCCAAGTGATGAGCATTTGACATGGTTACAGCATTTGGACCCCAACGCTCATCATATTAACTTTAAAAAAGGCGACGGCTGTCAAAAATGTAACCACACCGGTTATGCCGGACGGGTCGGCGTATTCGAATTATTGCAGATGACAGAAGCAATGATGGATATGCTCAAAATCGATGATACTGCGGGGTTTGCGCTTGCAGCCAAACAATCACCTGGCTACAAACCCTTAGCCAATGGCGCATTGGACTTTGCAAAACAGGGCATTACCACAATTGAAGAGGTACTTAAATTAGTTGAAAACATCTCGGAAATGGATTATTTGCCCACCGCTGAGTCAGTCCTGGAGTTAGACGATGCCACAGTATAGTTATGAGGGACGTAAGGCTGGAGGGCAAATCACGCGTGGTACGTTAGATGCTTCAGATCCTAATGCAGCAGCAAAGAGTCTTATGGCCAAAAACATTATTCCATTGAATATTGTTGCTGGAGGAGATGTCAGAGCCTTGGAGCAACCGGATCAGATCTCAATATTTACTCCTAAGGTGTCACTGGCCGATCTCGTGATGTTTTGCCGCCAAATGTACTCATTAGCCAATGCCGGTGTCCCGATCATGCGTTCTGTCAGAGGGTTGGCGAATACCATTACATGTAAACGTTTAAAAAGTGCCTTAATGAATATACAAGAAAGCCTTGAACGTGGCCGCACTTTATCCTCGGCGATGAATGAACACCCCACAATCTTTAATCAACTCTTCATCTCACTGATCCACGTGGGCGAAAACACCGGTCAGATCGATGCCTCATTTGCGCAGCTTGCCCGATATTTAGAGCGGGAACAAGAAACACGCAAACAAATTAAAGCCGCTACCCGTTATCCGACGTTTGTCCTGATTGCCATCACCGCAGCCATGGTCATTATGAATGTTATGGTGATCCCTATTTTTGCCGATATGTTCAAAAAATTTGGCTCGGAACTACCGTTAATGACCCGAATATTATTGAGCTCATCTGATTTCTTTATCTATCAGTGGCCCTATTTAGTTGCTGGATCATTGTTGCTGATTGGCGGTATTTACCAATACCTGAATACCGATAGTGGAGCGTATCGCTGGGATAAACTTAAATTAAATTTACCCATTTTGGGCAGTATTTTTCAACGCTCACTCATGAGTCGTTTTGCGGCGAGTTTTGCTATGATGCTTAGTGCGGGGGTCCCCTTAAATTCAGCGCTATCCTTGGTCGCTGATGCAGTCAATAACCGTTATATGTCCCAGAAAATTTTAGAAATGCGCACCAATATCGAACGCGGTGAAAATCTTTCTAGGGTATCTGCATCCAGTGGCTTGTTTCCGCCCTTGGTTATGCAAATGATCACTGTCGGTGAAGAAACGGGGCGCATTGATGAGCTACTCATCGAAGTCGGCAATTATTATGAGCGCGAAGTTGAATACGACTTACAAAAATTAACTGCTCGCATCGAGCCGATTTTAATTTCCGTCGTCGCAGGCATGGTACTGGTGTTAGCGTTAGGAATATTTACCCCTATGTGGGATATGATGGGGGCAATTAAAGGCTAATTATTTTAGTTTTTTATCAAATAATTACTAAACAAAATACGCCTTCTACCGATAAAAACATTAGAGATATTATTGCTTAATTCTCTATTAAATTAATTCACTTTTAAAGGAATAAATATGAAACAACGTGGTTTTACACTAATCGAACTGATCATCGTGATCGTCATCCTTGGTATTCTTGCTGTTACTACCGCTCCTCGTTTTATGGATATGCAAGGCGATGCCAAAGCCTCAACACTAGCCGGAGTTAAAGCCTCTTTAGAAAGTGGCGCGACGCTCGTATATGCCAAAGCAGCACTAGCTGGTGAACAAAAGAAAGCACCGGGTTTAGTTAATGTCAGTCAATCTGGCACAGCTGTTAACCTAGCTACTCAATATGGCTATCCAAAATCTAGCGAAATGACGACGATTGCTAAATTGAACAGTTGGATTGATATTGATCCGGCTGATTTTAAAGTTGAAGCAGCTGGGACGGGTAAATTTGCAATCAGCTTATTTGGTCAAACTGCTTATGCAACAACTGATGGGGCCGAGAATTGTCACGCAGTGTACACTGATGCGACTGATGTTGATTCATCTCCGGTTGTTGTCCTTGAAAAAACGGGTTGCTAATTAGGTTGTGATCTAATCACACTGTTTATAACACGATTCACAGACGATGAAAGCCCTAATTTATTAGGGCTTTTTTTTGCTTGATGTTTGTTGAGTAACGTTACTATGAGGGGGTATTAGGCATTCATCGAATAAAATAATTAAAGCGCACGATGTGGGTGTCGATATAAAATGTAGAAAAGGATTTTAGCTCATATACAAGGATGGATATGGCGCAACGTGGATTTTCACTCATCGAACTCATTACTGTGATGATGATTGTTAGTATTATTGGGTTAACCGCATTTGCGCGCTTAAATGATACTCAAGGGTTTGCCTATGCTGCGCAACAAGAGCGTTTGATCAGTACCCTTCGTCTTATCCAAAACAAAGCGATGCAAGATACCCGCCCCGCGATCTGTTACCAAATTAATTTTCGTTTGCCCGATGTCAGTGGCAGTGTTTTGCCTGCGTATGGTTTTGCTACCCGCAATTATGCTCTAAGTAATGCCGCACAGACCTGTGATGAAAACGCGATTGATTTTACGGTTTACCCGGAGCTCATTACCCAACCCAATGAACTGGACAGCGCGGATATGACGTTGATCACTGCTGATGGCGCAGCATTGGGATATCGTTCCTTAGGCTTCGATAGTTTGGGGCGTCCGCAAAATACCGCGAATAATTGCACTAACACGTGCAAAATCAGCTTCGATATCGCCTCCGTATATGGTGTGTGCATCAATCGTGAAGGCATGATTTATGCTTGTTAATTTTCCCCGTAAAAAATCTAATAACCACCATGAACAAGGCTTTACCTTAATTGAAATGATCGCAGGCATTGTGGTGTTTGGGGTCGTTATAGGCATCATCGGTACCATTATTATTCCACAAACTACACAAAGCTTTGACCCGCTTTGGCAAGTTCGTGCCACCGAACTAAGCCAATCACTGTATAACGAAATCAACGCCAAAGGATTTGATGAGAAATCTGATTTTGTAGGTGGGATGACTCGATGCAACGAACCGACCGCTCCTACCTGCACCCCAAGCGGTCAGTTTGGTCCAGATACTGGCGAATCACGTGCCACCTATGATGACATCGATGATTATCATGGTTTGAACTTGAGCAATGCCGCCATATCGGACGCACAAGGGTTTACTCCGTTGATTAATGGCACCGCCATGTACCAAGGATTTACCGCTAGCGTATCTGTCATGTATGACGACAACCTCAATGGCGTCAATGATGATGATCTTAATGGCAATGGTGTGCTCGATTCAGGCACATTAGTGGGTAACACGAAAGTCATTACTATCACCATCACGACACCAAATGATGATCCGATCAGATCCAGTTTTATTAGAAGGAATTTTTGATGAAACACCCCGCTCAACAGCATGGATTTACATTAATTGAACTGGTCTTTGTCTTAATCATTGTCGCGATTGTTGGCGTCGGGATCAGCGGTTTTATGCGTGCTACCGTATTGCAGTATTCAGAGTTTATGAGTCGATCAAAATTAATCAATGACAGTAGTTTTATTGTCGAGCGAATGGCCCGCGAAATCAAACATGCGATCCCCAATTCAATCCGCGTCAGCGGTAACAGCAACAGTCATTGTTTAGAGTTTGTCCCAAGCAAATGGGCTACCACATACACCGCTTTACCAATGCAACCAAGCAATGAAACTGAAGTCAATGTGATCCGTATGGCGGATATCAACAATGCCACGTTCTTGCCCACTACAGCAAACGATTATGCGTTTGTGTACCCAATGGAAAGTGCGGATATTTATGATGGAACACGCAACAAGCGGCAAATGATTACTGCTTGCAGTGACGATGGTGATGGCGATTGTGCTACGGACGACGACAGCGATAATATTATTCAATTATCTGTCGCTAACGCATTTGCCCAAAGTTCACCTGCATCTCGTTTGTATATTGGCTCTACGGCAGTGAGTTATTGTGTTCGCAACCAGCAAGTCTATCGTCATACTGGTGCACTCGATGCAACACAAACCATCTTCACATCCGGTGGCGTATTGATGGCGCAAAATATTGCCAATACCTTATCGTCCAATCCTGCAGCTCAAACCGGTGCCAGTGATGACCCGTTTCGATGGTACGAAATGAGCTTGCGTCGTAATGCCTATTCTCGGATTTTGTTGTCATTTTCTGACAACGGTCAAACTATTTCCTTTATGCATGAGGTTCACATTCCCAATGTACCGTAATTCACTGACCCACCAACAAGGTAGCATGTTAGTTATTGCACTATTTGTGATCATTGTATTGGCCATGCTCGGTGCCACAATGAGTAAAATGGTGATTGCCTCTAATGTGACTTTTGTAACTGATTTAACAGGACTGCGAGCCAAGCACGCAGCACAAACTGGGCTAGAGGTATTAGGTAGCCAATCTTTTCCTTTAGATAATTCGATTCAGACGTGTAACACCACCGTAAATTCAAATGCCGCATTTACAGGGATCACAGGATTTAGTCATTGTGCATATACAGCAGCGTGTAACACGATTTCAATCACCAAAAATGGCACTGAACACTATTTTTACCGCTTCACTAGCGTAGGCACATGTCAAGTTGGCGATAATATCGTTAGCCGCACCCTATCAGTTGATGCAATGCAAGCTCGCTAAGACAACACTACAATAAAAAACATAGCTAACCAGCTGATTGTTATAGAGGTTTTTATGAACTTAATACGGATATTTGTACTCTTTGCGGCCTTTACTTCGTTTTTGGTAGGGGCAAATACTGATTTACGCCCGGTATTTCCGGACCCCGTGTCATCATCATTTGGTGCTGATCTATATTTGCGTGGGGACATTGAGTTTAGTGGCGGTGATAACCAACTTAATTTTGACAGTATTGATGATAGCTACACTGTATGGTGGTGGAATGTAGTCACCGAAGCTTGCAACAATCAACGCTGTTATGCCAACGGTGAGCGCTCACAAACACTCGATGTCCCTGATTTTCGCTATACCAGTGGCAATGATCAACTCACGGTTGACGATGAAGATGACACCCTAATCACGAGTGATGATTACCACAATATCACCGTTATGGACAAAGGTGAATTGCTCTTGGGCCCAAGTGGTAGCAACAAAACGGTTGTTATTAAGCATTTGATGCTTAGGGATAAAGCCACATTAATATTACAGGACGGTATCTATTTCATCGAAAACTTGACTGCTGAAAACAGTGAAATTGAATTAGAAAATGAGTCAACCACAGTAACATTATTAATTAAAAATTTAGTTGTTGAAGATACGGACATCAATACGCAGAAAAAGAGTAGCGCAGGCAATCTAGGCATGGTGCTATATAATAGCGCTAGAATAGAGGGTAAAACAAAAATAGATGGGTTTATTTATGCCCTTGATACTATTGATATCCTTGATGACTTTACATTAAATGGCGCCATCAATGCGGCTAATTTTAAACTCCAAGAGGACATCAAAATTGAATACAACGAAGATGACATCGTCAATAGTAAATTATTTGACTTTAATATAGAGCCTCCTAAATTAATCGGACATTGGCCTCTGGATATTTGCCCAACACAGATGACCGATAGCATTCCTGATATTGTGGGCGAACATCACGCTATCGCCAAAGTCGGTTTAGCTACTGAAAACGCGGGTAAATATTGTCAATCCGGCAGGCTACAAGGAACCGGGGCCCATATTTATATTCCTGATAACGCCAAATTACGTGGCGAAAAAGGCACTATCTCGTTTTGGTTTAACATCGATGATCTTGATTACAGCAACACCAAAGAAGACGGGGGGCAATATTTATTTTCCAGAGATTCATACCATAGAGATATGGGAGGTCATATTTCCTCATGGGTTGATGATAAGGGCCGGGTAAGATTACGTTATCAAACTAACTCAAAAGATTATGAACTGAAAAGCGACAAAGATGAGATACAAGCCGATCAATGGTATTTTTATGCTGTTACTTGGGATAATGACACAACCCGACTCTATATCAATGGCAATGAGGTAGACGAGGACGATAAGGCATCGGGCAGCCAAAAAAATAATTCTGAACCCATGATCTTTGGAGGAAATGCTTCACGTAGCTCTAATAGTGAAACAACCCCAAGTGAATTAAGTGATTTTTTGCAAGGCAATATTGATGATATCCGTTGGTATGATGATGCATTAGACAACAGTGAACTGAATGAATTAATGGCACAAGCCGACTACGAGTGTACGGCATGTGACAATGTGTCCTCCAAAGGGTTGGTCGCAGAGTATCGCTTCTCTGATACCCGTTGGGGTAATCCTGGTGATATCCAAGATTCTTCAGGTAATGCTATGCACGCGACGTTATCGGGTGAAACACGCCTGCTAACACCGGTCAATAATATGTCCTGTGGCACGTTAGACATTCCGCCAAATACCGATCAAAACACACCTGATTTTTTAGATACTCCCATTGATTTAGAAAACGATGTCGGTCCTGAAGGGACGATTTCTTTTTGGTTTAAATCTAATTCAGGGTGGCAAGATAAACGCGACCGCACCTTATTTGATGCGGTGCAAATATCACAAGCTACCACGAAACACGTGTTGAACAAGTATTTTTATTTAATGCTCAAAGAAAATGGCAGTCTGCAATTTGGCTTTGAATCTTCAAACGACGCAGATATTCGCTATAACTCCAATTCGTTTTCTTACCCTGAGTCAACTTGGGTGCATATTGCACTGAGTTATAGTTATGTGACCAAAGATGTGCAATTGTTTTTAAATGGGATCCAGCAAGTCTTTACTACGACCGAAGGCGCTAATTGGAACTACATCATGCCCGACTATGGTAATTTAGCGTTTGCCGATAACCGCACCGATTATATTACCGCAACCTCATCGGCCAATGGCCGGTATGATGATGTGAGGGTATATAGTCATTTACAAAATGCCGCTGATATACAAGCTGATATGCAAAAAGCAGAACCCTGCGCGGTCTTATACGGCTATAAAATCGAGCACCCTGATCAAGCCTTAACCTGTGATGCCGCCCCCGTCACGGTCAAAGCCTGTAAAAATCAAGATTGCAGTGAATTGTATGAACACCCCGTGCAAGTGAGTTTAGCACCGTCACCTAATGGTGATCCCGCAGGACAAGTATATGAATTTCAAGAGCAGTTTACGTTTGATTTAGTCTCACGCACCCCTGGTAATACGCCTTTAGTATTTACGCCAATGTATCATGCAAAGCCTGACGGTTTGGTCAATACATGCACCAACGGATGTAATATCAATTTTGTGAATGCAGGGCTACAAATTTATGCTGACCAAGCAACGGATTATGGCTCTGATGCGACACTGACCCAGCAAATCACGGCACAAGGCATGGTCGCTGGTGCATCTATGAGTCATATTAACATGCGTGCAGTGCGTGATAATAACGGCGTGTGTGAAGCACTTGTCAGCGGAACCAAAGAAGTTAACCTGACATATGCATGCTATCAATATGATCAATCCGGCAATCCGGTTCAAGGTTGTGCGGTACCGTTTGGTGCTCTCCCGCTCAATACGCAAGCCAGCTCTATAACGCGCGCAACCAATATGCTATTTAATAACGCGGCGCAAACTGATTTTGGAAACTTTAGCTTACCTGACGCGACCCACTTCACCCTCAAAGCGCACATGAATGTTGATGGGGCGATATTACAATCGAATCAGCTAAACGTCGAATTTACGCCACAAAAAATCACATTAAGTCATAACATCACCAACAACCACATCGCCGGACTACCGTTTAATTTTAAGATTGTCGGTTATGGGGCCAACGATATCTTGTTGCCAAGTTACAACCCGCAGCAATTAACGGTCTATGCGAGCCGTATCGCGCCAGAAACAGGCACAGAATTTGGCACGTTGTCTTTTGCAGAAGAGTATCAAATCAGCACCAATCCTGAACTTAATTTGGTGATCCCTAGTACGCCTTTATTCGGTTCTCAGCTGCGCTTCACGCAAGGGCAATATCTATATGAAAATGCCTATTTTTCTGATGCGGGTACTATTGAACTCTATATGGTCGACCAACATGCGTATCGCACAGTGCAATCAAATACCCTGCGTATTGGTCCTTTTGTTCCGGCTTATTTTGATGTACAAGCGGTCTATCCACCTGAATTTGAGGATGCAACGTCCGATGCCTTTACGTATGTAGGGCAACCATTTTTCTTTGATATTAGTGCCTTACCAAACATCGAAGTAACCGCCTATAACGCGCTCAATCAAGTTGCACATAATTATACTGGTGAGTTGTGGAAGCTGTTTCCAAGTGCGGCGCAAACTCAGGCACAAATCAGTTACACCGACGTATCAGGTGCCGGCCTGACAGTGAGCCAAGCGACGACTCCGACTACGCCGACAGTGAGTGATTATGATAACAATGATGGCAGCGGCCAAATATTGCTCAATAACATCGCATTACAATACGCTAAACCAACACTGCCCGTCTCCACCTTTGCAACAGGGGTTGATATGGTGCTGGATGAAGCATTTTTAACGGACGTTAACGGCACCTGTTATCAAGTTGCTTATCCCGCTGGGTGCAGTGCATTTACATTTAGCCATATCACAGGTACTCAACAACGTTACGGTCGATTAAATATGATCAATGCATTTGGCCCAGAAGATCAAACATTGTACATCGTACTGCAAGCGCAGTATTACGCAGATGGCAATTGGTTGGTGAACACCGATGATAATGCAACCAACATCTCCCTAGCACAAAACTTAGGGCAGGTTAGTTTAACGCCTTTACCTGACAGCGAAAATAATATTGCGAGTCTGTATAGCAATATTCAAAGCACCGGATTTTTAGCCGCAGGCATATCGGATACCAGTGATTTGAGTTTTACCCCTGCTAATCTTCGCGGTGGGTTACAAGTCACAATATCCTCTTTAGTCGGCTCACCAGCGTGGGCTAAGTATCTAAATTATGATTGGAATGGCGATGGGATGATTAATGGCTTAGATGCCCCATCAGCTACGATTAATTTTGGTATTTATAGAGGTAATGATCGCAAGATAAATTACCGTGAAGTCTTAGAGTAATCGCGATTTTAGCCACTGTTAGGCGATATTTAGCAAAATCAAAAGTCAGATTTATGGTATGTTTAACCAAATCTGGCTTTTTTGTGTCTGTTTTATGAAAATAAAGTATGCAATATATTGAAACTTCCCATAAAATACCTGTCATAAAGAAAGACTCCTAATAACTACAAAATAAAGGCTTGTCATGTTTAAAAAGCTGCGCGGTTTATTTTCCAATGATTTATCTATCGATTTAGGTACAGCCAACACATTAATCTACATAAAAGACAAAGGGATCGTGCTTAACGAGCCATCTGTAGTTGCTATCCGAGAAGAACGTCCTGGCTCACCGCGCAGTGTTGCTGCCGTGGGTAGCGAAGCAAAAAAAATGCTTGGTCGTACTCCTGGAAACATCAAAGCTATTCGCCCTATGAAAGACGGCGTTATAGCAGATTTTAATGTCACTGAAAAAATGCTCCAACACTTTATCAAGCAAGTACATGATAACAATTTTTTACGTCCATCACCGCGCGTACTCGTCTGCGTGCCATGCGGATCGACGCAAGTTGAGCGGCGTGCGATAAAAGAATCAGCCGAAGGTGCTGGTGCGCGCGATGTGTATTTGATTGATGAGCCGATGGCGGCGGCAATTGGTGCTGGCTTGCCCGTGTCAGAGCCGACCGGTTCAATGGTTGTCGATATTGGTGGTGGTACCACTGAAGTTGCGATCATTTCACTCAACGGTGTGGTGTATTCTTCATCCGTTCGCATTGGTGGTGACAAATTTGACGAAGCCATTATTAACTATGTGCGTCGTAACTTTGGCTCATTAATTGGTGAGGCGACAGCAGAAAGAATTAAACACGAAATCGGCGCTGCTTACCCAGGCGAAGATGTCAAAGAAATTGAAGTCCGTGGACGTAATCTTGCCGAAGGTGTGCCTCGTAGTTTCGTGCTAAACAGCAATGAAATTTTAGAAGCATTACAAGAACCGTTAACGGGTATCGTATCTGCAGTCATGGTGGCATTAGAGCAATCCCCTCCTGAACTGGCTTCGGATATCAGTGAACATGGTATGATATTAACGGGTGGCGGTGCATTATTACGCGACCTTGACCGTTTATTAATGGAAGAAACAGGTATCCCAGTTGTGATAGCTGAAGATCCGTTAACATGCGTTGCGCGAGGTGGTGGTAAGGCATTTGATCTGATCGATCACCACGGCGGCGACTTGTTCTCACATGAATAACGAGTAAAGGCAACGGATGTTGCCTTTTTCATTATGAAACCAATATTTAAACGTGGCCCATCCCTAGAATCACGACTAATGATTGTTGTCGTGCTCTCTTTAGCTCTGCTTGTTTCTGATGGCTTGTATGGCATATTTACACCTGTGCGCAGTGTTCTGACGACGTTTGTCTCCCCGATCCAATATATCGCTTCCCTACCCGCATCTTTATTAAACGCCAGCTCCAACCGAATTATTTCTCAAGAAGAACTCATTGCAGAAAATAACTTACTGATCCAACAAATGATGGCACTGCAAGCAGATAACCAGCGTTATCAAAGCCTGTTAGCTGAAAATGAGCAGTTACGTAAATTGCTCGATGCTCCGGTACAAACCGCACTGCCAAAAACCGTCGCAGAACTCATGGCTGTCGATAACAACCCTTATTCATTACAGGTATTGATTAACAAAGGCAGCTTAAGTGGGGTATATAATTCACAGCCCGTCATTGACGACCAAGGTATAGTGGGACAAATTGTCGATGTGGCACAAACCACATCTCGCGTATTATTAGTCTCTGATCTATCCCATGCGATTCCGGTGCGCATTTTACGCAATAACCTACGCTTAATAGCCAGTGGTAGCGGTGAGCTTAATGCACTGAATGTAAGACACGTCGCCCACAGTGCCGATATTGCTGAAGGTGATATCTTGGTGACGTCTGGATTAGGTAATATTTTTCCTGAAGGCTATCCGGTGGCAGTGATCGCCAGTGTTGTACGTAACGAAGGACAACCGTTTGCAACCGTTAAAGCCACCCCTTTGGCGCGGTTAGACCGCTTACGGTATTTGTTATTATTGGGACGTGAAAATACGCCGCTGGAGACCCGTAATGAATAAACGCTATGTCATTTACATGACCCTGTTTATTGCACTGGTACTAGAAGTACTCCCCATGCCATTAAACCTCGTCGTATACCGACCTGAATGGTTATTATTAGTGTTGATCTATTGGAATATCGCCTTACCGCAACGCGTCAATATCGGGATTGCATTTATCTGCGGGATTATTTTGGATATTTTATTAGGCAATAGTCTCGGCTTAAATAGCTTAGCGTTAGTTATTTCGGTGTACATCAGTTCACTGCATTATCAGCGTTTACGTAATTATTCAATCTGGCAGCAGATGGTCATATTAGGTCTACTATGTGCCTTGTACAACTTAATTATATTTTGGTTGCAACACTGGTTAACCGATGTCTTATTTCAATTTACGTATTTTTGGCCCATTTTAACAACCGTATTTTTATGGCCTTGGCTATTTTGGTTATTGCGTAAAATCAGACGACAATTGGATCTAAAATGACAGCATTGTATAACCAACAACACGCACTCGTATTAGCTTCTGCCTCACCACGACGAGTCGAACTATTAAAGCAAATCGGGGTCGAATTTACACAAGCCCCTGCTAATGTTAATGAAGACGTCCATGATAATGAACAAGCTGCAGATTACGTGCTGCGTTTAGCTCGAGAAAAAGCCTTTGTAGTCGCTTTTACACAACCCGACAAATATGTATTAGGTAGTGATACGACGGTCCATATCAATGGGACGATTTTAGGTAAACCGACCGATTTTGATGACTTTATGACAATGATGGCGTTATTATCCGGACAGACTCATGAAGTCATAACGGCAGTGTGCATTGCGACAATTGGCAATACTGGACTAGATATGAGTGAAGCGGTGGTCACATCCAAAGTCACCTTTGGCGAGTTGAATGAGCAACAACGACTCGCCTATTGGGAATCTGGCGAACCTATAGGTAAAGCCGGCGGATACGCGATCCAAGGTATAGGCGGACAATTTGTTAAGCATATTGACGGCAGTTATAGTGGCATTGTGGGCCTGCCCCTCGCACAAACTGTTGCTTGCTTACAAGAATCAGGAGTGATTAATGCATGAGTGCTGAATTATTAATTAACGTCACACCATCTGAATCTCGTGTGGCATTAATAGACAATGGTATTTTACAAGAAATCCATATCGAGCGGCATACCAAGCTCGGCTTAGTCGGGAATATTTATCGTGGTAAGGTTTCTCGCGTATTACCAGGAATGCAAGCGGCATTTGTCGATATTGGCTTTGAAAAAGCGGCGTTTTTGCATGCCTCAGATATCGTGATCCACAATGAAGTGATCGAGGATGTTAACCCCAACCATATTACCAAAAAAGACATCCGTGAGCTGGTCCGAGACGGACAAGATATCGTCGTCCAAGTCGTTAAAGATCCGATTGGTACCAAAGGTGCACGCCTGACAACTGATATTACCATTCCCTCACGTTATTTAGTATTTATGCCATCCGTCACACATGTTGGTGTATCACAACGTATTGAAGATCCCGAAGAACGCGAACGTCTCAAACATATCGTGCAGACATTTTGTGATGAAAATGGTGGATTTATCTTGCGTACCGCAGCCGAAGGCGTCAATGAAGAAGAACTTGCCCAGGATGCCGATTTTTTAAAACGCTTATGGGGCATCATTCAAACTCGAATGAAAACCAAAACCGCTAATGTATTATTTCAAGATCTGCCTTTAGCCCGCCGTGTTATCCGTGATTTTACGGGAACCGAAATTGAAAAAATTCGTATTGACTCTAAGCTTTCATTTAATGAACTGGTGGAATTTACCAAAGAATACGTGCCTGAACTACAAGGTAAATTGGAATATTACAAGGGCGAGCGTCCAATCTTCGATTTATATGATGTAGAAAATGAAGCCCAACGGGCACTCAAGCGCCGTGTCGATCTTAAATCTGGTGGCTATCTGATCATTGATCAAACTGAAGCCATGACCAGCATTGATATCAATACAGGTGCGTTTGTTGGCCATCGCAATTTAGAAGAAACTATTTTTAATACCAACATCGAAGCAACCCAAGCGATTGCTCGGCAACTACGTCTACGTAACCTTGGTGGGATGATTTTAATCGATTTTATCGATATGGAGGAACCAGATCACCAAAGAAGGGTCTTACATTCATTAACCCAAGCATGTAGTTTGGATCGTGCTAAGACTAATATTCATGGTTTTACTGCGCTTGGCCTAATTGAAATGACGCGCAAACGCACCCGTGAGAGCTTGGAGCATGTCTTATGTGAAGATTGTCCCGTATGCGAAGGTCGAGGGTCGATTAAGACCGTCGAGACCGTTTGTTTTGAAGTCATGCGAGAAATTGTGCGAGTAAACCGTGCGTATGATGCTGATAAATTTGTCGTGTATGCATCTCCAGCAGTAGCAGAAGCACTCATGGGAGAAGAATCAGCAATGCTTGCCGAAGTTGAACTGTTTGTCACAAAACAAATCAAGGTGCAAACAGAACATTTATACAACCAAGACAAATTTGATGTGGTAATGATGTAAATATGAGTAAACCATCGGGCAATACTTGGATCACAACCAGCTTATCAATATTGTGGCGCAGCGCTACGATATTGTTGGTGTGTGCAGCAGTATTGATCACCGCTATACGCTTAAGTCTACCGCATACAAATCACATCAATGCGCATGTTACCCAATATTTGTCACAACAACTCAATGCACATATTGTAATCGGTAAGATTGATGGCTACTGGGAAGGTAACGGCCCTCATCTGACCTTACATCACGTTAATTTAACGCCTAATTCAACAGCAGATAGCCAAGCCCAAGGCGTTGAATTTGAACTCAATAACATTTACGTTGAAGTGGATTTGTTTGCATCAATACTGCAATGGAGCCTTGTCACTGAAAAGTTTGAACTGCAAGGCTTACAGCTTGACTTAGATCTCAATAAAGCCCAACCAACCGAGCTCGAAAACACATCAAGTAACTTGCCTGATTTACTACAAGATATTCTACTCAACAAATTAGAATATTTTTCAGTGGTCGAGTCCAATATCAATATCAAACACACCAATCAGACTCAACACATTGATATTAAACAGTTATCTTGGATAAACAATGGCGTCATGCACAAAGGGACAGGAGAAATATTTTTTAATAATAATCCTGAAAATATTGCACAAGTCTCGGCGCAACTAATCGGTCAGCCCGATAATTTACATGGCACTGTGTTTTTAGAAACCCAAAAAATTGCATTTGGTCGTTGGCTTTCAGCCTATATGCCTACTCACATTGAGCTTGATCAAAGTGCTGCGCAAGGGAATGCATGGCTCACCATTGATGGCTCTGCAATCACCCAAGTTCGTGGGCAAATTACACCAACTCAACTGCGCTGGAAGGATGCACAGTCATCGTTAATCACCAGTATTCAAAATGTCGATTTTATGGCTATCCCTCAAGGGGATACCTGGTTAGTGAATGCCCAAAATGTCGTCGTAGGGATCAATGATACCACCCTAGCGATGAATTTTAGTGCGTTGCGTGACGCCGCTGGAACTTGGTCACTATCAAGTATCACTCCCTTTGCTGTCGCACCATTACAAGCCGTAGGTGAGTTTTTCTTATCAGGCAATGCCCAATCTTGGTTAGCGCAAGCACAGCCACAAGCGCAAGTCAGCAGTATTGAATTAGTAGCAAATAAAGCACAATGGCTAGGGCAGATTACATTTGACCACGTCGCACTACAACAAACATCACTACCGGGTGTCAATGATCTACAACTGATCGCCTCTTTCAAGCAAATGAAGAGTACAACAGCGATTGATTCACTGCAGAGTATGCACTCTCCGGTATTAGTCGGGATCCAAATTAAAGGTGAAGAACAATCGTTGTTGACCGATCAGTTATTAGCCCAAAATATCACTATGCACGCATTGGATGCGAGTCTATACCTGTCAATTGACCCCTATGAATTTTCAATATTACCTTCTAAAATCACTCTTGCCTCAGACTTAGTCCAAGCAGATGTCGAGTTAGCGTATCGCGGGAGTGAAGATGTGTTATCAATCAGCGCGTTAATCGCCCCTGAGACCGCCAAAAATGTCGTCAAGTTATTACCAACCACATTGATGGGTACACAAACATACCAATATCTTATCAACGCATTAGACACTGATACGCAAACGGGTACGATTACACCGACGCGCTTAATTTGGCATGGTGCAGGACAAGATTTCCCTTTTGAACGAAATAACGGGGTATTTCAAGCCAGTTTATTCATGCACCAAGGTCAATTTAAGTTTGGTAATCAGTGGCCAATGCTCAGTGAGCTCGATTTAGAATTAGCATTTGAAAATAATGATCTGGTTATGCGGGCGCCGAGTGGCAAAATTTTAGATGTAACGCTAGGGGATTTGACGGCTACATTACCAGGTCTCAGTGGTCAAAGCTTACTGACCATTGATGCAACTGGCTCAGGTTCAGGTTATGCACTGGCGCAAGTGATGGCACAGTCGAGTTTAGCCAGTTCACTAGGTCAGCTACTAAATGAAAACATTATTATTTCAAACGCGCTATCTGCCACTCTCAATTTACAGATCCCATTAGATAATGATGATGTGATTGCTAGCGGGACGATTGATTTACCTAATAATTATATTCAATTTATAGATGTCGACTTGGCGCTAACCCAAGCGCAAGGTCAACTCAGCTTTGTCAACGACAAGATTACGGTTAATACACTCTCCGCCAAGCTATTTGACCAACAGATAGCCCTGTCATTAGATGGCGCAAACAGTGCCGATGGTTACACAGCAAAGGTTGCACTTAGCGGCGATTGGGATGTGGCACAGTTTGCACACCTAGCGAGTGCCGAATATGCCCATGCCTTTGCAGGTCAAGCGACATGGCAAGGTCGATTAAACTTGCAGTTACCGCAATCAGGGATGCATTATACGTTTGATCTCAACAGTGATTTAGTCGGAGTCACCCATTCGTTACCCGCTCCATTTGCCAAAACACCCGATACCATCATGCCCTTATCTATCCGTGCAACCGGAACTGATTTAGCTTCTGAAATTAATGCAACACTTGGCGATGATGTCCGTTTTGCTGGCGTCCTACCTCATAAAGAAAAACAGTTTTCGCGCGCGCATTTAGCATTAGGCGCAAGTGAATTTCAAGGTACAGGGGTCGGATTTAGTATTTCTGCCAATTTACCCCGCCTTGATGTCAGTGAATGGTACCAAACCTTAGACCGCTTGTTAGCTGGATTTGGGGGAACGACGACACCGATATTTTCAACACCTGAACGTATCTTTATGACCATTGATCAAGTCACTCTAGCCAATCAAACTATCCATAACATTAATGCCACAGCCAAACAATCTGATAACAACTGGCAAATTGATCTGAACGCACGAGAAGCGCGCGGCACAGTGCGTTTATTTAATGACTGGCTGGGCAGCGGAATCGATATTCAAGCAGACTATATCAATATCAGTACGCTTGCACAGACACCATTAGCGACATCGCGACCGTCCATAGACCCGCGCACCTTACCGCCAATTGCCTTTGCCTGCACCCAATGCCGTGTGGTCGATAACAATCTTGGTGCAGTCACCCTGCGCACTACTCCCACTGAGAGCGGTATGCGGATTAATCAACTCATGACTCAAAATGATCATGGTGGGGTGAATCTAACGGGGACATGGGACGCGACAACAGATACCTCGTCACGTACAGCTATCAACGGTGAAATTACTAGTGATGATTTTGGTGCTTTCTTGAACGAATTTACATTTTCAACTGGTATCAAAGACTCTGCAGCCCGTTTCAAGTTGAATTTAGCCTGGGATAATGCACCGTTTGATTTTGCCTTTGCGGATGTCAATGGCAATATCGATTGGTCTTTATCCGATGGCTATCTTGCGGAAATTAGTGATAAAGGATCGCGTATTTTTACCCTGTTGTCGCTTGATTCTTTGGTACGTAAACTCAGTTTGGATTTTCGTGATGTCTTTGCCAAAGGTTTTTTCTATGACAAAATCAATGGCACTATGACGATTGAAAATGGCATTGCATTTACCCAAGATACTGTTGTTGATGGTGGTGCAGGTGAAATCGACATTGCTGGTTATTCTGACCTCGTCAATCAAGAACTTAATTACACGGTCTCATTTGCACCAAATGTTACCGGTAACTTACCCGCACTGGTATATTTTATGGTAAACCCGCCTACGGCAATTGCGGCGTTAGCGGTTAACCAAGTATTAACTTCCGCGAAGGTTTTTTCAAATATCAACTATTCAATCCGAGGTGACTTTAGTGCCCCGGTTATTACCGAATTACAACGTCAAAGTACTGAAGTGACGCTACCCAAGCGCCAAAATGTACAAATATTACCGGATGAAGCTGTCCCATTAACTGAAATCGATAAAATTCCAGTCAATTTACAACCGCAAACCAAATAGAACCTTTAGCATGAATCAGCCTATTAATTTAGTGGCAATACAGCTCGTATCCACACCTGATATTGATGATAATTTTGCACAAGTCATAGAGCAACTTGAACGAGCTAAACTCGATATTGATACTAATTTGCCATCATTAGTGGTGTTGCCGGAATGTTTTGCATTTTTTGGTGGACGCGATATCAGTGCCTTAACGTTATTGGATGCCCAGTTACAAGCACAATTATTTGATCGGCTCGCCAGCATTGCCAAGTGTTACAAAATTTGGTTAATCGCGGGTTCCATTCCGACCCCCTCACCGATTCCAGATAAAATGTACGCGACCGCATTGTGTTTTGATCCCCACGGGCAGCTAGTGGGTAAATATCACAAGACACATTTGTTTGATGTTGATATCAATGATGCTACAGGTGCGTATCGTGAATCTCAGTCAACGCTAGCAGGAACAGAGCCTTTCGTGCTAGAAACTGATTTTGGCCGGATTGGTGTCTGTATTTGTTATGACCTTCGATTTTCAACCCTGTTTAATGCGATGGTCAAAGACAATCCCATCGATTATTTGGTGGTGCCAGCTGCTTTTACCAAAGAAACCGGTCAAGCGCATTGGCATCATTTACTCGCAGCTCGTGCAATTGAATACCAATGTTATGTCATTGCGGCTAATCAAGGTGGCACCCATGCAAATGGCCGTCAAACTTATGGCCATTCTGCCATTTATTCGCCATGGGGCGATGTCTTAGATATTATTAAACACAATGCAGGATTTGTGATTGCTAAAAGCGATCCTATTCGGCATGATGAGATTAGAACAGCACTTAATGTGCAACAGCACCGTCAATTTTTTTAGGAGAACATGTGACTTCATCAGTCCAAGCTAATTTACTCGATGCCTCAGGGTTATCCATAGCGCAAGTTAACGACACACTGGGCTTGTTGTGTACGCATGACGTGAACTATGCTGATTTATATTTTCAATCTTCACAACACGAAACTTGGGTGTTAGAAGACGGCATCATTAAAAATGGTAGCTACAATATCGAGCGTGGGGTTGGGGTTCGTGCCATCAGTGGTGAAAAAACTGGCTTTGCGTATTCTGATGATATCAATATCACCGCCTTACATGATGCAGCCAAAGCTGCGCGTTCCATTGCCCCAGCGGTGAATGTGACCCAAGCTATTACGCCTTTTGCAACCGTCCACGCCGATGCAAAATATATGAGCGATAATCCATTGTTGCAGATGCAAGACGCCGAAAAAATTGCGCTACTTAAATCGACTGATAAATATATCCGTGAACAAGCTGCCAATGCTTCACAAGTCAGTGTTAGCATTACTGGGGTATATGAAGAGATTTTAGTTGCCGCAACCGATGGTACCTTTGCAACGGATCAGCGCCCATTGATCCGCTTAAATGTGTCTGTGTTACTCGAAGAAGGTGACCGACGTGAACGTGGCGGCTCTGGTGCAGGTGGACGCTATGCCTATGATTATTTTTTATCTGACGACAACGGTAAGCCATTTTACGAGCGTTTAGCGGATGAAGCGTTGCATATGGCGCGAATTAATTTACAAGCGATTGACGCGCCTGCTGGCAACATGCCAGTGGTGTTAGGCAATGGCTGGCCGGGTGTGTTATTACATGAGGCAGTTGGGCATGGTTTAGAGGGTGATTTTAACCGCAAGGGCTCATCCACCTTCTCTGGCAAAATCGGTCAACAGGTCGCGGCTAAAGGCGTGACAGTTGTTGATGATGGCACGATGTTCGATCGACGCGGCTCCATGACCATCGATGATGAAGGCACACCGTCTCAATACAATGTGCTTATCGAAGATGGAATATTACAAGGCTACATGCAGGATAAGCATAATGCGGCATTAATGGGCGTTGCCCCAACCGGCAACGGTCGTCGCGAATCTTACGCGCATTTACCGATGCCACGTATGACCAATACGTATATGCTCGGTGGTGAACATACTCAAGCTGATATTATCAGTACCATTAAACTTGGCGTGTTTGCACCTAACTTTGGTGGCGGACAAGTCGATATTACGTCGGGTAAATTTGTATTTTCGACGTCAGAAGCGTATCTCATCGAAGAGGGTAAAATTAGCACTCCGATCAAGGGTGCAACCTTAATCGGTAATGGTCCCGATGTAATGGGTAAAATATCTATGATAGGCAATGACTTAGCGTTAGATAAAGGCGTTGGGGTGTGTGGCAAAGATGGTCAAAGCGTGCCTGTAGGTGTAGGTCAACCGAGCTTGAAGGTCGACGAAATTACCGTTGGTGGCACGCAATAATTAATTTTTTGAATATAGCTTCAGTTTAGTTTGGCATCACGCTTTTGAGATATTGAAAAATCTCACGTGATGCTTTTGGCGACTTATTTTGTTCGGCTTGCTTTTTGGCTTGACGAACTAGTTGACGTAAACGTTGACGATCAAGGTTAGGATAGGTATTAAGCAATGCTTCAACTGCCTCATCACCTTGTTGAATTAATTCGTCACGCGCGATTTCAATCGCATGAAATGCTTGATTTGATTGACGCTGTTTAGCGTTAAGTACCGCTAAGGCGTTTTCAATCGGTTCAAAATCCGATTGACGTAACAACTTAGCCACTAATTGTAATTGACGACGATAGCCTTCTTTTTTCTTATCGATACGCTGCGCAAGTGCCACGGCATCTGCCAGATCTTCTGACATAGGAATCGTTTTTAAGGCTTTCTTAGTCAGGCCCACTAAGGTTCGACCGACCAGATGCAATGCATCAGCTTGTTGTTTAAGTTGAGTTTTACTAACCCAATTTTCATCTTCATCTGGGGCGGCTGTAAATTCTTCTTGGGACATAACATTTAACTTTTTCTTTTGAATATGGTTCTATTATAACAACGGAACCACAAACTTGGATAGCGAAACCGACATTATGCAAACAAAACAGCAACTCGAAGACATCAAACAGGTCGTAAGTGATGTATTAGCCATGGCCAAAGCGCAAGGCGCAACTGAAGCCGAAGCGAGTATGTCGAAAGTTCAGGGGATCGCCGTCTCTGCGCGAATGCAAGAAGTCGAAAATATCGAATTCACCAATGATGGCGGCTTAGGTATTGCCGTTTATGTCGGTCGCCACAAAGGCTCTGCTTCAACGGCAGACTTATCCCCCGCGGCATTATCATTAACCGTACAAAAAGCCATCGAGATCGCTAAACATACCGGCGAAGATGACTGCAATGGCATTGCCGATGCCGAACAAATTGCGACTTATATTCCTGATTGTGATTTATATCATCCGATTGAATTAGACACTGAATTAGGTCTTAGTTATGCGCTCGCCGCCGAAAAAGCAGCATTAGATAGCAGTGACAAAATTACTAACTCTGATGGTGCCAGTTATAACGCCAATGTCGGTTGTCGCGTATACGGTAACTCACATGGTTTAATTGCGGGTTATCCCAGTACTCGTTATAACTTAAGCTGTGTGGTGTTAAGCCAATCAGAACAGGATATGCAACGTGATTATGCGTACAGCGTATCGCGTGTCAGTACTGAACTATCTGCACCTGAAGCGATTGGTCAAGAAGCTGCTAAAAATGCAATTGACCGCTTAGATGCCCGTAAAATTAACACCGGAAAATACCCCGTGGTATTTGATCGTCAAATCGCCTCTAGCTTATTTGGTCATTTCGTCGGGGCAATCAGTGGCGGGAGTTTATATCGTAAATCATCATTTTTACTCGACTCTATCCAGACTCAGGTGTTACCTGAATGGCTCAGTATTGCCGAAAAACCGCATGTTAAACGCGCACTAGCTAGTTCACCTTTTGATAACGAAGGCGTCCAAACCAAAGATATGCAAATTGTACAAGATGGTGTGTTACAACATTATCTATTAACCAGTTATTCCGCGCGTAAAATGGGCTTAACTACCACCGGACATGCTGGTGGGATCCATAACTGGTATGTCTCGACCAATGCACCAGACCAAGCGGCTTTATTACAGCAAATGGGCACAGGATTATTGGTCACAGAGTTGATGGGACAAGGTGTCAATGGCGTGACTGGTGATTACTCGCGTGGTGCAGCTGGGTTTTGGGTAGAAAATGGGATTATCCAATATCCTGTCCATGAAATCACGATTGCGGGTAATCTCAAGACGATGCTCAAAAATATTACTGCTGTGGCAAATGATATTGAAGCTCGCGGTAGTATTCAGACAGGATCAGTATTGATCAGTGAAATGCAAATAGCCGGTAATTAATCGGCTAAAATAAGTTATAGGGCAATGACTCATTGCGTTAGCGCAAATAAACATCGAAACGGTGTTTTTTACCTTTAATTTGCATGGTTGGCGCTTTATCTTGTAAAAATGGCGCGTAATTGGGTCGTTTCACGACGACTCGTTTCGCGGCTAATATTAGCGCTGGCGTTAATAAATCATCCGCATCCGCATCATGCCCGAGTAACGTTTGAAACATTTTCATTGGCTTTTTTACGGCTGCGGATTTTTTCTTATGAGGAAACATCGGATCTAAGTACACCACATCGACCTCTTGCTTTTGTTCAATGAGCTCTTGCAACCGCTCGACCGCATTGCCAGGTAAAAGCTTCATTCGTGCGACAATATCCTTGCTTTGTGCATCTTCACTTCCACGCTCTAGCCCATCATGTAATAACGCACACACAACATTCGTCCGCTCAAGCAGCGTGACTTGACAACCTAGGGATGCCAAAATAAAACTATCCGTGCCTAAACCTGCAGTTGCATCCACCACACTCGGGCGTAATGTACTTTTTATCCCTACAGCTTTGGCGATAGCTTCGTTTTTGCCACCGCCTTTATCTTTGCGATAGAGCAACGCATCTGCGGCAAAATCAACACACAATGGCAACAATTTAGGATCGCGTAAATCAACTAATCCGACGCCTTCATCGACACTCACTAGTGCGTGCTGACCAAATTGATCAACGGCTTTATCGGTGTAAATGGCTGCTAACTGTTGAAGGCCAACAAATTCAAGTTGGTAAGTACTTGCTAGCGCTTTAAGGTATTTAATATCTGACAACACATCATTAAATTTGATTAATGATAACGGCTTACCCGCAGTGTTATGCAACACTCTACCACTAAAATCAGGCATTTGAATATTGTTCCTTTGCGCCTAACCAACGGTTAATCATGGCTTGCGCATTGGCGGGATGATGCACAAATAAATCCGCAGCTAACTGCTGGACTTGATCAAGTAAGTGCCCGTCACGAACTAAATCTGCGATTTTTAGATCGGCAATGCCGGTTTGTTTGGTACCTAAAATCTCACCCGGCCCGCGGATTTCCAGATCCATTTGTGCGATATAAAACCCATCATTTGAGTCTCGCAAGACACCTAAGCGCTTAGTGGCAGTCTTGGATAGGGTACCGTCATACATTAATACACAATGACTTTCTACCGATCCTCGACCTACTCGGCCGCGGAGTTGATGCAGTTGAGCTAAGCCTAATCGTTCTGGGTTTTCAATGATCATTAAACTAGCATTGGGTACATCTACGCCAACTTCGATAACCGTAGTGGCGACTAACACATCGAGTTCTGCGGCTTTAAATTGTGCCATAATTGCTTGTTTTTCTGCCGGTTTCATTCGGCCATGGACTAATCCTACGTGCAAATCAGGTAAGGCAGTCTTTATTGCAATATATGTATCTTCGGCAGCTTGGCTTTGTAATACTTCAGATTCTTCGATTAGCGTACATACCCAATATACTTGACGGCTATCTGCGGTGACCGATTTGTGTACGCGTGCCATAATTTGATCCCGTCTAGCACTAGGGACAACGATAGTTTGTACTGGCGTGCGTCCAGGCGGAAGTTCATCAATGACCGATGTATTGAGATCGGCATATGCCGTCATGGCAAGCGTGCGTGGGATCGGTGTCGCAGTCATGACTAGCTGATGCGGGAAACGCCCTTGCATCTCCCCTTTTTCACGTAACGCTAAGCGCTGATGTACACCAAACCGGTGTTGCTCATCAATGATCACCATTGCCAAGTTATGATAAATGACTTTTTCTTGAAAAACAGCGTGGGTACCCACTAACAAATTAATATCGCCAGACACTAACGCAGTTAGTACTTGCTCACGTGCTTTGCCTTTTAATTTGCCAGCTAACCAACCCACATGAATGCCTAACTCAGTGAACCATGTCGCAAAATTTTGGGCGTGCTGTTCGGCTAATAATTCTGTCGGTGCCATCAGTACCACCTGATAGCCAGCAGAAATGACATTCAGTGCCGCTAAAGCTGCCACTAACGTTTTACCTGAGCCAACATCACCTTGGACTAAACGCATCATTGGATAAGGTTGGTGCATGTCATGTTGAATTTCACGCACGACGCGCGCTTGTGCATTCGTCGGCGCAAAGGGCAGCGTCGCTAAAAACCGTTGCTGTAAATCATCATCTTGTGCAATTGCAAAACCGGGTTGCACTTCATTGTTTGCGCGCATTTTTAACACACTTAATTGATGCGCCATGAGTTCTTCTAAAATCAGACGCTGCTGCGCTGGGTGCTTACCTTCTTCAAACAAATGCAATGACACATCAGGTGGCGGTCGATGCACAATATGGAGTGCCTCGTTTAAGGAGATCTGTTGCGCATACATACCAGCAGGCATGAGCTCAGCTAATGCACCTTGCTGCATGGCTAACAGCGCTTGTTCGGTTAAATTGCGTAAGGTGATTTGTTTTACACCATCGGTCGTTGGATACACAGGTGTCAGACTTTCTGCCATGGGAGCAGTGTCATTAGGATTAACAACTTTATATTCGGGATGGACACATTCTAAGGCATGCTTACCGCGACGATATTCACCAAAGGCACGAATTTGCGTACCCGGTGAGAGCTGTGCTTTTTGCGCCGCAGAAAAATAAAAAAAACGGCAGGTAATGATCCCAGACGCATCCTTGATTTTGATAACCAAAGCGCGACGACGACCAAACACAATATCGCTTTGAATCACCTCACCTTGGATTGTCGCATGAATGCCATGATACAAATCCACAATATTATAGATATGCGTGCGGTCTTCATAGCGATGAGGCAAATGAAATAACACATCTTGGACTGAGCGTAAGCCTAGGTTGGCCAGTTTTTCTGCCACCTTTGCCCCAACACCTTTTAAGGCGGTAATAGGTTGATGACCATATGCTGGGGTAGCAAGACTCACGCAGTTTTCTCTACTCTGGCAGTTGCATTATGCCGTCAATTTCAATTTGAGCGGCTTTGGGTAAGGCTGAAACTTGCACCGCTGCACGCGCAGGATATGGCGTATTAAAGTACTGCGCCATGATTTCATTGACGGTAGCAAAATGACCTAAGTCGATTAAGAAAATATTCACTTTAACCATATCATTAATATCGCCACCCGCAGCTTCACACACGGCACATAAGTTTTTGAATACTTGATGCGCTTGCGCAGCAAAGTCATCCGAAACCATTTCCATTGTACTGGCGACTAACGGGATTTGACCCGATAAATATACCGTATTACCCGCTTTGATAGCTTGATTGTATGTACCGATCGCAGCGGGAGCTGCCTCTGAATGGATCACAGATTTAGTCATGATAATTCCTACTTATTAATACTTATGGTAATGGGTTTAGGTCTTGGGTTAAATATGTTTGTTTTGGCTATGTCGTGAGACTTTTTGGACTTCGGGCATAATGCGAATTTTACGCATGATATCCGCAAAATGAATACGATTGCGAGTGGTCACTTCAAGATC
The DNA here is from genome assembly GCA_029251505.1 of Glaciecola sp. Lineage (GTDB taxonomy): Bacteria > Pseudomonadota > Gammaproteobacteria > Enterobacterales > Alteromonadaceae > Opacimonas. The sequence continues at coordinate 65,471 of JAQXDG010000211.1, forward strand.
CACAAAATACACATTGCTCTCTTTTTCATCCGTAATCAGATTAATAATATTTGAATCACACGCTGTAATCGCATTAGTCAGCTTAGCGAGAGTGCCTTGATGGTTGATTAACTCAACTCTCACCGACACTTTAAAATCACCATCGACCTGGTCATCCCATTCCATTGGCAAGACGCGCTGAGGCTCTTCTTTGGACAGTTTGCGAATATTGGTACAACCATGTTGGTGGATCATCATGCCTTTTCCAGGATTGAGGATCGCAACAATTTCATCATCAGGGATCGGGTAACAGCATTTGGAATAGTGCATCAACAAGCCTTCGGTGCCTTTGATGGCCACTTTGCCTTTTTTCTCATCGGCTAACGAATCGCTATCCCCAACTAATCGCCGTGCAACAATGGCGCTAAGTTCATTTCCAAGCCCAATATCTTCAAGCAAGGCATTGAACGTGACATGTTTGGTCTCATCCACAACGCGATCAATATCAACTTGCGCGACATCATCAAGATTAGTATGACCTAACGCATGACGCAGTAAACGCGTCCCCATACCTAAGGCATCTTCGGTTTGTTGTTTACGCAAATACTGACGAATACTCGCTCGTGCTTTCGCACTCACCACAAAATTCAACCAATTGGCGTTGGGTTTGGCACGAGGAGAAGTAATAATTTGCACCGTTTGGCCATTTTGTAGCGGCTCGGATAACGAGAAATTGCGGCGGTCAACGCGCACACCCACGCAGGTATTGCCAACACCAGAATGCACTGCATACGCAAAATCAACCGCGCACGAGCCTGTCGGTAACTCTATGATTTTACCTTTAGGAGTAAACACATAAATCTCATCGGGAAATAAATCCGATTTGACATTTTCAATGAATTCAAACGAAGAACTGGCGCTTTGTTGCAGTTCTAGTAAGGATTGCATCCACTTCCGTGCTTTCAGCTGAGACGAGGTATCTTTCTCATCAGGAGATTTATACAACCAGTGTGCAGCCACGCCTTTATCCGCCATGATATCCATTTCTTGGGTGCGGATCTGCACTTCAACCGGAATGCCATGAGGTCCGATTAATGAGGTATGTAATGATTGATAACCATTGGTACGTGGGATCGCAATGTAATCTTTAAAGCGGTTTTCGATCGGCTTATACAGCCCATGCATCGCACCTAAGGCACGGTAACATTCATCAATCGAGCTAAAAATCAAACGGAACGCATAGATATCCATCACTTCATTGAACATCAACTCTTTGTTGCGCATCTTGCGATAAATCGAGTACAAATGCTTTTCACGACCGGTCACACTCGCCTCAAGACCATGCTCTTGCAAGCGTGCTTTAATTTCACCAAAAATATTATCAATGACTTCTTTACGATTACCGCGCGCTTGTTTGACGGCACTGCCCAATGCACGATGACGCATTGGATACATGGCTTCAAAGCCTAAGTTTTCCAATTCGTTTTTCATATCGTGGATCCCCAGACGATGTGCAATCGGGGCATATATTTCAAGCGTTTCGGTAGCGATACGACGACGTTTATCCGGACGTAATGCCCCTAATGTGCGCATATTATGAGTACGGTCAGCAAGTTTAATTAAAATAACCCGGATATCTTGTACCATCGCCATCATCATCTTGCGAAAGTTTTCGACTTGAGCTTCTTCTTTATTGGAAAATTTGATTTTTTCGAGCTTAGACACGCCCTCAACTAGTTCAGCGACAACGTCACCAAAACTATTCGCTAAATCTTGTTGGGAATAATGCGTATCTTCTATGACATCATGCAACAAGGCAGCCATGATCGTTTCATGATCAAAGTGCATGTCAGCAAGGATGCCGGCAACGGCGACTGGATGAGTAATGTAAGGGTCGCCACTTGAACGCATTTGCCCTTCGTGTGCATTTTTTGCAAGCACAAAAGCAGATAGCACCAGTTGTACCTGGTCATCTGGCAAATAAGCGGTAACTTTGGATTTTAGACCTTCAAATAAATACACGTAGCATCACAAGTAGTTGGTTTAACACATATATAAATAGAATACGTGACAATGTCCTGTGATGCTAGTGGTTTGGCGCTATTCGCTTAGAATATTTGCAACAGATGCGAACTCGGCGCGCTCTGCTTGATGCTGATCAGCAATTTCTGCTGCATCAAGAGTTTCAGCAGTCACTAAACCTAGTTCGATTTCACGCAACGCAACAACCGTTGGCTTATCATTACCCATGTCAACCATAGGTTCTTTACCACCCGTAGCGATTTGACGTGCACGTTTTGCGGCAACTAACACTAAATCAAAACGGTTACCAATTTGTTCAACAGCGTCTTCTACAGTTACGCGAGCCATGACATTCTCCGAAAAGTGAGGTTTATATTCAAAAATGGGCGCAGATTGTACATCAAATACCCAATAAGTGATAGTAGTTATTTTAGCAGTGCATTGAGTAATGCATCATGGCGTAACATCTGATGGGCTTTGGTTTGCCGTTTATCTATCACAATGGCATAAAAGGCAGCCAAGGTTTCGGCAAAATCATCATTAATTAGGAGGTAATCAAACTCCGTCGCATGTGACATTTCTGCTTTGGCATCGCGCATTCTTCGGGCAATGATCTCCTCTGAATCTTGACCACGACCGATTAAGCGTTGTTCTAATTCAGCCACACTCGGCGGCAAAATAAACACTAGCTGTGCGCTCGGGTATTGCACTTTAACTTGTCTTGCCCCTTGCCAATCAATATCCAAAAAGACATCGACACCTTGCTCTAAGGTATTTTCTATTGCTAAACGTGAGGTTCCATAATAGTGATCAAAGACCTTAGCATGTTCAAAAAATGCGCCTTGTGCAATGAGTGCTTCAAATTCAGCATGCGTGACAAAATGATAATGTTCGCCATTAACTTCACCCGGACGAGGCGCGCGCGTGGTATGCGAGATTGACACTTTTAACGGATTTTCATCCGTACTATGCGCTGCTAACAAGGCTTTAATCAAGCTGGATTTGCCTGCCCCAGAGGGTGCTGAGACAACAAACAAATGTCCCAAATGTTGGGTGCTAGACCGTGCACTGTCATTAGTTATAGCCGGCATGAAAAAATTTCCTTGTTATTTTAGCGCGTAAGAATAGATTGATTAAGGTAAACAATGGTAGCATAAACTATATTAATCCGTTATTTCTCCGCACATTATACAGGTAGATTTTTGCATGAGCTCACAAATTACTGAAACTCAATACCACGAATTAGTCGATCAATTACTATTATCCATTGAAGAAGCACTCGATGATTTTGCCGTTGATATTGATACAGAAAGCGCTGAAGGCATTTTAACCTTAACGTTTGAAAATGGGTCTAAGATGGTACTCAACAAACAAGAACCATTATTACAACTTTGGGTAGCCACCAAATTTAATGGCCATCATTTCAACTATGAAGATGGTTTGTGGATTGATCAACGTGGTGCGGGTGAATTTTGGGCGTTTTTGAATGAAGCGATGACCGTGCAAGCAGAACAAACTGTCGTATTAGGAATCAAATAACTCATGAGTGATTTAATTCCTAGTGTCGTGGTGGAGGCGAAAGCTGCGCACCGAGCCACAGTTATCTGGTTACATGGTTTAGGTGATTCGGGTGACGGTTTTGCACCCATTGTTCCCGCTTTACAAATTCCAGATGCCCTTGGCGTAAAATTTATCTTTCCACATGCACCAGTGCGCGCAGTCACGATCAACAATGGCATGGCAATGCGGGCTTGGTATGATATCAAAAGCATGGATTTTAATTCTCGTGCAGACATTGATGGCGTGCTGGAATCAGTTGCGTTGGTCAGTGCGTTAATCCAATCTGAAATCGATGCTGGCATTGCTCCACGACATATCGTGTTAGCAGGATTTTCTCAAGGTGGCGTGATTGCTTATCATCTTGGTCTGCGTTATCCAGAAGCATTAGCCGGCATTATGTGTTTATCTACTTATATGGCTCAACCTGAAAGTTTAGCCGCTGAACATTCACAAATATCACGCATCGTGCCTTTGTTTATTGGTCACGGCACGCATGATAATGTGGTACCGATCACTATGGGTAAAGCGGCGTACGCACGCGTTAACGAGCTCGGATACAATGCTAAATGGCATGAATACCCAATGGAACACAACGTGAGCCCTGAAGAAGTAGGCCACATTAGCCAATGGTTACAAAAAGTATTAGCACCCTAAAACCAAATTAGAGCACACTAGCAAAACGGAAATTTCTGATTTATGACGACACCCATTACACAAGTAAATATCGCTACCCGCAAAAGCGCACTCGCCATGTGGCAAGCCGAATATGTACAAGCGACGCTGAAGGCACATTATCCTGATTTGATCATCAACTTGGTGCCAATGAGCACTCAAGGTGATCGTATTTTAGATACGCCATTAGCAAAAATTGGTGGTAAAGGGTTGTTCATCAAAGAGCTCGAGGTCGCCATGCAAGAAGGGCGTGCTGACATTGCGGTACATTCAATGAAAGATGTGCCAGTGGCATTTCCGGAAGGCTTTGGACTGCATGTCATTTGTCCTCGTGAGAACCCGTTTGATGCGTTTGTGTCAAATACTTATGCGTCGTTAGAGACATTGCCTCAAGGTGCTGTCGTCGGTACCAGTTCGTTACGCCGCCAAGCCCAATTACGCGCACGTCGACCTGATTTGACGATCAAAGATTTGCGTGGCAACGTTAATACCCGTCTAGCGAAGCTGGATGCCGGTGAATACGATGCCATTATTTTAGCCTGTGCGGGCTTGATTCGTTTAGATATGGCAGACCGCATCCGTGCCGAACTCTCAGCGGTCGATAGTTTACCCGCCGTAGGACAAGGTGCCGTAGGTATCGAATGTCGTAATGATAACGCGCCGTTGATTGCATTATTACAATGTTTGACGTGCCCAGAAACAACCGTTCGTGTTATGGCAGAGCGAGCAATGAACGCTAAATTACAAGGGGGTTGTCAGGTCCCGATTGGTAGCTATGCCACATTAACGCCTGATGCCTCTGGTAACATTATCCTGCATTTATCCGGTCTGGTCGCTAACGTTGACGGCACACAATTGCTAGAATCAGATGCGAATGTCATATTAGAGCAAGATGCAGCCACGCAGGTGCAACAAGCTATTTCTCTAGGGCAGCAGATTGCCCAACAACTCCTAGACCAAGGGGCGGGTGAAATTTTGGCTGCTGTTGAGTTAGGACAATAAACCATGTGGCTGGTACTGCGCCCTGAACATAAAATACATCTTTCTCAAGATGCGTTTGCTCAGGCTGGTATAGACGCAATTGGTTTAGCGCTGCAAACGGTGTTACCCAAGGACAATGTACAAGAGATTGTTACTCAACAAGATTTTATCCATACTGATGTGATTATTTTCACCAGTCAAATGGCGGCGCAACTGGCGTTACCCTTTATTGGTGACCTACCCAATCATATCTACATATACGCAGTCGGTAAGTCTACCTTTCAGACCTTAGCCCAATGGACAGAACAATATCCTTTCTGGTGTAATAGTCATCAAATGATTGTGCCTCCTGTGACGCAGCAGACGAGTGAAGGGATTTTACAATTGCCTTCACTGCAACAGTTAGCGGGCAAACGAGCGCTAATTATTAAAGGTGAAAAAGGGCGCAGTATACTCACCGATACGATGACTGAACGTGGCGCTCAAGTCACGTCTTGCATGGTTTATGAGCGCAATGTATTAACCACACCCATTGCTACACAAGTGTGGAAATTGGACGATATACATGGGGTAGTGGTAACCAGTAACGAACAATTACAATTAGCGTATGATGTTTATCCACATTCTTGGCTATGTAAGCTAAAATGGATAGTAGTTAGTCCGCGTATTGCGCAATATGCGCAAGCATTAGGGATCCCCAATCACAATATTACAGTAACACATGGTGCGGATGACGCAGCGCTGATAGAGCGTATTCAACAATTAATGGAGTAGAGCATGGCAGCAGATGCGACGGGCAATAACACGGATAAGAACACGGAAAAAAATGCGAATAAAGACGCAAATCAGGGCGCTGAGCAACACGATGATATTATTGAAGCGACAGTAGTCGAGAAATCCTCAGAAGCTTCACAAGAAAGCGTTTCTGACACGACTACAGAGCAGACTAATGAGTCAGTTGCGGATCCGATTCCGACGACCACTTTTACTCAAGATACCCAATCTCATGGTCATAAAGGCGTCTGGGTTGTCAGTATTCTTAATTTTCTATTGATCATTATTTTGGCTGCCACCGCTTATTGGTACTGGCAGCAACAACAAAATACCACTATTCAAGCGAACCCTAAAGTCACAGCTCTAGAATCATCAATGACGAAGGTAAATAAACAGCTTGAGACATTGACTGCGGCACTCAACAGCAATAAGACCTTAACTAATGATCAACAAACCTTACTGTTAGAGTTAGTTGAAACATCGTCTAAACAAGTCATTACCTTAGATGATATCGCACAACGTTTACAATTAAATGAGCTAAAAAACGTAGGCTTAGCCCAGCGCATTGCTGATGTATCAGGTCGCCGTCCTTCTGATTGGTTATTGGCAGAAGCTGATTACTTGGTGAAGCTTGCAGGTAAAAAGCTATGGCTCGAAAACGATGTAAAAAGTGCGATCATGTTACTCAAATCTGCAGACGTGCGCATTAGTGATTTAGCAGATGCATCCTTGTTACCGGTGCGCGCATTATTAGCCAAAGACATTCAAACATTACAACAAGTCAATCAAGTCGCAACCGAGTCGATTGCCTTGTCTATTTCTGCGCTAATAGCTCAGGTGGATACCTTACCGCTAGATACGCTTAAATTACCGGATGCAGAAGTACCAGCTCAACAAGCAACCGTAAGTAATGACGTTAGAAATTGGCAAGAAAATTTAAAGGCCAGCTGGGATGCGATTGTCAGTGATTTTGTCACAGTTGAAAAACGCACTGCGGCAATCACTCCTTTTATGTCTGCTAAGCAACAATGGTTGGCGCGTGAACAATTAAAGTTTGCTCTATTAAACGCACAACAAGCCGTTATGCAAGGCCAAAGTACCTTATATAAGCAAGCGTTGCAGCAGAGTCTGGATATCCTCGTAGCACACTACCAGTTAGATAATGTAAGTGTCGAGGCTTACATCAGTACGATTCAAGAGCTGGTAATGCTAGACACCTCACGTGAGTTACCGGCACAATTAGACGCGCAACAGCCTCTTGGAGAGATCATCGAACAACGTATTCAAACCCTCTTTGCTGGAGGACGTTAAGCATGATCAGAGTCATATTATTATTAATATTTTTAGTCGTAGGGCTAATTGTAGGTCCTAATTTGGTTGGCGAAAAAGGCTATGTCTTAATCGCCTTAAAAAACACCACTATTGAGATGAGTGTCATCAGTTTAGGTATAATGGTGTTTGTGGCGGTAATTGGCTTTTTGGTACTCGAATGGGCAATTAAACGGATTGTTGGAGCGGTGACCGGATCACGCCATTGGCTTGGTGGTTGGGGCGAACGTCGTCGTCAGCGCTTCTTCACTACAGGCATGCAAGCCTTAGCGGAAGGTGATTTAGGCGTTGCTCAAAAACTCTTAGGCAAAACGACTAATGCTAACTTTGATGGTTTAAATTTATTAGCCTTGGCTGACGTGGAAGCGAAACAAGGTAATACGGTCAAAGCGCTCGGTTATTGGCAACAAGCCTCGCTCATCAAAGGCAGTGAACTCGCCGCGAAACTCAACATGGCGCGTTTTGAAATTGGACAAAACAATGGTATCGAAGCCTTGGCGATTCTTGAATCGTTGTCACAACAACAAAAACTAAAACCTAACGTCATTGAAATCTGGGCTGGCGCACTGGCGGCAGCAGGAGAATGGCATACATTACGCGAACGCTTAGCGAGTGGCTGGAAAAAACCATTAGGCGATCGTTATGGTCATTGGTCTGAGCTCGCCTCACAAGCTGATTTTGCCGCTATTGCTAATACTTCTGGTGCGAATGAACTGATCCAAGAATGGCAAAAACTACCGCGTGGCTATAAAAAAGATATCGCGCATCAAAAAGCCTATATCGAGCAACTCATCGACCAAGGCATGCATCAAGAAGCAGAAAAAGCCTTGGTAACCGCACAAAAATCAGGCCCTCACGATACGTTGTTGCCTCTATTTAAATCATTGCAATTGCCCAAACCTATTGCATCGATCAAATTGATCGAAAAGTGGATCAAAAAAGATACGCAAAATGCCGTGTTATATTCCACCCTTGCCCATGTTGCCTTTCACTCTGGAGATGAAATATTAGCAGAAAAGGCATTACAACAAGCGCTAGAGTTGGATAGAAGACAAGAAGATATCTTGTTGTTAGCTGAAATTAAAGCCCAACAAGCAAACTCCGATGAGGCATTAGCATTATATAAACAAGGGTTGAGTGCACAATGAAACTAACATCACTATCTATGTGCAACTTATGTATCGCTGTTACAACCCTGTTGTTCCTAACAGCTTGTGGTGGCGGTGGAGGCGGGTCTATTGTGATCCCAGTCACACCGACGCCCAATCCAACTACCCCACCACCCGCACCGACCGTTGATATATCCGGACCCGGCAATATAGCTGAAAAAACCCCAGTCACCTTAACGGGTTCATCAAGTTTTACGGGTAATGTTACTTATACTTGGACACAGACAGGTGGTACCCCCGTTCAACCTATAGCCAATGGCAACACCATTACGTTTACGTCACCTGGGGTAATTGGAGTCAACGTCTCGGAGTATATGGAATTTACCTTAGTCGCGACTAAAGATGGCGTATCAACCGATCCGATTTGGTTTAACTTGTATGTGGAAAGTCAAAATACCTTTGAAGATAATGCGGAATATTTTACAACCGCGGTATTTAGCGCCAAAGAAAGTTATTTGCAAATCGCTGAAGTAGTCCGCCAAGCGGTTAATCGTATTGCTCAACCTGACACTGCTGCTCGTGCGGTCTGTTATAACGGCGGCGAAGAAACAACCACTCATACGGACACGGATGGTAACGGCGTGATCAGTGCGACAGACATCATTCGCATTACGTTTAATGACTGCTCATCTCAAATATTAGATACCTATGCATTTGGTTATCTGGATGTTACCGTCACCGAAGCATCATTGGCGAATAAAACACTCAATGCGGTAATTTCACTGGATAATTTTTCTGTCTCTGATGAATTTGATCGCGATACGATTATTACCAGTCAAGGTGAACTGGAATTACAATTAAGTGAAACCAATACCACTCGTAATTATGCGATGAGTAACAGTCAACCTGTCATATTTAGTGTACTGAACGTGCCTTTTATCCGTATTGATTCTTCCAGTTTTAGTAAGACGCAAAACCTAACTCAAGCCAAGTATACATTAGAATTAAACGCGCAAATTACCGAATTTTTAACACAGTCGACTTTTAACGTTACAACAAACACGCCTTTGAGTGGGTTTTTAGGTGAGTATCCGAATCAGGGTGAGTTAAGCATTGGTCAAGCTGGAGGCGAGAGTTTTACCGTCCAGCCCAATAATATTATTGACTCAGATATGCTTAAGTTAATTGTGGATAGTCAAACCTTGCGCACAAGATGGTCTGAATATGTCGAAGGCACATTGTTTGGTTTTGATAACGCTAACCGATACACCAACGAATATCGTATTGATAACTTTGTTAACTTTGGTCAATTAGATAGCTTTTTACAGTTTTCCAATATTGAAGCGCCGGTATTAAAGTTACTCATGTCACGCCCAATCGATAGAGTCGATATTTCGAGCCTTACCTTTAGACTCGATGGCTTTCCTTATACTACCGTACCCACTGAAGTCACCACTGATGGTGCATTGTTGACGGTGACTCCGCTCATCCCATTAAAAGCCGGAATGACTTATAGTATTTATGGAATTGATGTCTTTAGTGAGTTTGGTCAAGCCGCGAATATGTCTTTTCTTGATATCACGACTAGCGATGCGGTAATCCCTAACATCTCAGCGACGTCACGTGCGTACCGCCAAGATGATTATCCCACGCTAGATGCTTCAGCGAGTAAATTGAATGCAGGCTCAAACCTAACGATATTATGGACTGAAGTGAGTAATGTAGGAGTGGTGTTTGCGGATGCTAGTGCTGCGATAACAGCAATCAGCCTACCTAATAATGTTAATGATTCTGTGACCGAAGATATTAAAATCCGCTTAACCGTGAGTAATGAAAGCGGTCGTACAGCGCAAGAAGACATTACCCTTAGCTACCAGCCTACTCCGGCGTCCTATATCAGCTTAGTTAGTGAACAAGGGGATTATATTGGGCAAAGTGCTCTGTGGTTTGAAAATCAAGCGACGGCATTTTCGAGTGAATCCACTCTAACGAATCCAAATCAAATTGTACTTAATTATAATGGCTCAACTACTTGGTGGTCGATGCATCTGGAAAGCGCTGATGCTGCACCGCTGGCTGTGGGTCAATATTCAGCCCAACGCTGGCCGTTCCAAAGTGAAGGGTTTGCTGGGTTTGATTTTAGTGGCGATGGACGCGGTTGTAACCAGCTTACCGCAGATTTTGAGATCATCGAATTAGCTTACAATGACGCGGGTGAGTTATCACAGTTATCGGTTGATTTTACGCAATATTGTGAACAGCCTAATGGACCTGCTTTGAATGGGCAAGTGCGCTTTAATTCAAGTATGCGCATTAATCCTTAAGTCTTTGTGAAATCATTCACCATCGGCGTTTCCCTAATGGATTTGCCGATGGTGAATGGGTGAATGACTAATGTTGGATTGGTCATGTCTCATCTATTAAGCTGATTTACAGCTTTGTGATACCCATGTTGTACAACGTAAAGCCATAAATATCAGCCGTCTGTTCAATGGTCTTACTGATTGGCGTACCTGCACCATGTCCAGCATCCGTTTCAATGCGTATCAACGTAGGATTCATCCCTGTATGCTTAGCTTGTAATTCAGCGGCAAACTTAAAAGAATGCGCAGGTACCACGCGATCATCATGATCCGCAGTTGTCACTAATGTCGCAGGATAATCCTTACCCGATTGCACATTATGTACTGGCGAGTATCCTAATAAATATTGAAACATCTGTGCACTTTGCTCTGCAGTGCCGTAGTCGTACGCCCAACCCGCACCAGCAGTAAAAGTATGATAACGAAGCATATCCAAGACCCCTACCGCAGGTAATGCAACGGCCGCAAGATCAGGGCGCTGAGTCATGACTGCTGCCACTAACAACCCACCATTTGAGCCACCACGTAAGGCCAGTTTCTGACTCGACGTGTACTTATTTTCAATTAAGTATTCACCTGCAGCAATAAAGTCATCAAACACGTTTTGTTTTTCTAATAACGTGCCCGCTTTGTGCCAAGCTTTGCCGTATTCTCCGCCACCACGAATATTAGGCACGGCATAAATACCCCCGAGCTCTAACCATGCAGCAACCGTCGAGCTAAAACTGGGTGTTAAACTGACATTAAAGCCACCGTAACCGTATAGCATAGTGGGATTAGACCCGTCTAACAGTGCATCTTTGCTATGGGTGATGATCATCGGGACTTGCGTGCCGTCTTTTGAGGTATAAAAGACTTGTTTACTGATATATTTTGACCCATCAAATGCGATCTTGGGCTTGTTGTACAGCTCAGTTGTGCCATTGGCGATGTCTAATTGATAAATAGTCGAAGGCGTGACGTAATTAGCAAAGGTATAATAAGTTTCAGTGTCCGTGCTTTTTCCCCAAAAAGAACCCACCGTGCCTAGGCCCGGCAGTTCGATATCGCGGATCTTTTTGCCATTCAGATCATATTGACTAACCTTAGATATTGCATCGACCATATATTCTGCAAATATCGTCCCACCGGCATAACTTGGTGCTAATACATGTTCAGTTTCTGGGATCACATCAACCCAATTACTGACATCAGGCGCAGCGATATCTACTTTAATAATTTTGGTATTCGGTGCATTTTCATTCGTCACTAAATACAAGGTAGAGCCGTTATTTGTCAGCATATACACATCAGCAGCAATGTCTTGTTTGACGGTTTGCCATTGGCTATCGGACTGAGTTAAATCTTTAACATAGGCACGGTTGCCTGAAGTTGAATTGGCTGCGCTAACAAACAAGTAACGGTTATCTTCACTGACTTGAGTGCCAATGTAGCGGTGTTTTTCAGCTTCAATATGACCAAAAATAGGCTGGTCGGTTTGTTGTGATGTACCCAGTGCATGATAATACACTTTGTGTTGGTCGGTTTTATCACTCAGTTCTGAACCTGTCGGTTTGTCGTAGCTAGAATAATAAAAGCCCTCGTTTTTAAACCAAGATATCCCGCTGAATTTGACATCTTGGAGCGGCTCACCGATAAGGGTTTTGGTCTGAGCATCCATGATATACACTTCGCGCCAATCACTACCGCCTGTTGAAGTCATGTACGCTAGGGTTTGGCCATCATCACTAAAGTACATGCCCGCCAATGAAACTGTGCCATCAGCGCTAAAATTATTCGGATCAATAAATACTTCAACGTCGGAGTTTTCTTTTTGGCGATAGACGACACTTTGGTTTTGCAGGCCATCGTTTTTATAAAAATACGTATAATCACCTTCTTTAAATGGCGAAGAAATACGTTCGTAATTAATCAGATCCGTGACAACCTTTGCGATCTGATCACGATAGGGAATTTGATCAAAATATGACTGAGTCACGGCGTTTTGTGCTTTGACCCACGCGCCAGTCTCGGCACTACGATCATCTTCTAACCAACGGTATGGATCAGCAACATCAGTACCGAAATATGTATCTACAACGTCGCCTTTTTGCGTATCCGGATAGGTTAACTGTTTGTTCGATGTCATCGTCATAGCACTCGCAGTGATGGTTGGTTGTTTAGATGGAGCCGTTAGCTGGCATGCTCCAAGAATACTTATCGACAGTGCAGAGACGGCGATAACGGGGAGTAATTTCATGTAGGTTTGTCCTTTGTTTATTATTTTATAGACGGGATTCAATTAATGTTAATGCCTCACTCAACACATCATAAATAAGTTTTTGCGCTGTCGATGCGTCACCGTTTTTAATCGCGTTAAACACTTTAACGTGAAAGGTCACATCAGTGTTTGAAATGCCTTTGACTTGATTAGTATAGCGAATACTGACTCGCAGAGCGGCATCAACAAATTGTGTCAATTGAATGAAGAAACGGTTACCACTGGCAACCAAGATCATGTTTAAAAAATTAATATGCGCATCTAACTGATCTTCCAAGCCTTCTTGTGCTTCAGAGATTCGATATAATGCTGTTTCCATCTGGTTGATCTGTGCCGGTGTAGCATTTTCTGCAGCCAACTTGGCAGCCATCGGCTCAATAGCAAAGCGTACTTGGGTGAATTCTTTGAGCAAATGCAATGACGGTTTGCTTTTAAGGATCCACTCCAAAACGTCACTATCGTATAGATTCCAATTGGTTTCAGGGTTAACGGTAATCCCTTGTTTGGGACGAGAAGAAATAAGCCCTTTGGCAGAGAGCATTTTGACCGCTTCTCTCGTAGCACTGCGGCTAATCTCAAATTGCTCACACAACACCGCTTCTGAAGGCATTCTAGTGCCAATCGGGTAATCCCCTTTGACAATCGCCTCACCCAATTTATGAGTGAGTTGTTGTGTTAAGTTTTTAGACATTTCATTTACTCAGTAACATTACATTTATCATATAAATATGCATTCATTATGAGGACTTACGTGTGCTGAGTAAATAAGTTAAATCAGCTAAATGATCCTTAATGGTATGATGTTGAAATTCCGATATTATTTTTGGTTCTATTTTGCCACTAATTTGGTATCATGCCACCGCAAAATATGCACCCGTAGCTCATCACTGCGTGACGCGCATGAATAGACCGCTGCCCTGCAGCATGGATAGTCAGTGATGTATCTGTCTAGTCGATAGATAATGTAATACGCACCCGTAGCTCAGCTGGATAGAGCGCTGCCCTCCGGAGGCAGAGGTCGTGAGTTCGAATCTCGCCGGGTGCGCCATTTCCCTTAGCAGGGCTTTATAAGTCATTGTAATCCGCCTAAAATCAACGCTCTCAGAGTTGTAGTTCATAGTCAAGAGGCGTGAAAACCTCTACCATTTCAGCTAACTCTAAACTGAGTAGCCTTCACAGCTAATAAGCACCCTTATTATTACTTGTATGTGCTTTGCTTTATAGGCTATTCAGTTATTAAGCTTAAAG
>JAQXDG010000212.1 GCA_029251505.1 Glaciecola sp.
TTATTTGTAGTGTGTTTTATTTTGTGGAAGCGACGTTACATGCTATGCCTGCAAAGCGTTGGGCATTCATAGGTATTTGTCTTGGACCGATGGCATTACCCTTATTTTCGGTCTCAAAAAAAGTGGCAATGCGCAAATCGTCAGGCTTTAATTCGGTGAAATTTCTCGCTTAAGTTCGTGGACACTAGGATCGGCAATATGTGAACTGATGCTGTAAATGCAATGTTCCCCGGTAATATCGAGCAAGTCTAAGCTAAACCTCAAAAATTCCTCAAATTCAGTGTCATGTAGTAGTGAAACTAATTGTGCATCATGCTCAATACCGCCCAGTCTACCCATCTGCATCCATAAATATTGCGCCTGCTGTGAAAACCCTAGATGCTGGGGTGTGAGCTGATGGGTTAAGCTTTGTTTCACCATTGGCCAATGCGGTGCAAATTGATGTAAAGCACGCCTCATTTCGGTAAAAAACGCCACTTGATGTTGATAAATACTCATGGCTGAATGCTGGGTGTAGTTGAGATAAAAGCTTACCCCAGGGTGTTGTTGATGTGTGATAAACCCAGACCCAATATCATAACCAATTTGTAATTCTTGACGGAAACGTTCAAAGAATGGTTCTGCGAGTACTTCTGCTAATATCATTGCCAACAGGGTTGCTTTTAACGTTTTGTCTTTGGTTAGTAATAATGTGACAAAGCAAGCATTAGGATAATTTGATTGTGTCACCAACACGCGTTCACTAGGTTGATGTATTGCAGTATTGAGTGTCGGCTTAGGGACTCGGGTTAGAGTCTGGATCAACGTGTTAATTTGTGTACGTTCTTGGTCACTTAAATGACCATATATCAAAGCTTCACCATAACATGCAGCAAAAAATCCTTGATGATAGGCAGATACCTGTTGCAGATCAAGCGCATGAATGGCTTCCATTTGCTCATATTCGTAAAAAGTAGGTTGTTGGCACAGAGTTTCACTGAGTTGTGAAAACGCAGCTTGGTATGCTGTTAGAGGTCGACGTTGGGCTATGTTCTGAAGGTGCTGTTCGTGCAAAGAAGCAAAATTACCGATTAAAAGTAACGGTTCTTGTATGAGCGCCAATACTTCAGTTAATAACGGGATGAGCAACGGACGAGGACTAGCCACACTTAATGTCAACCCCGTTTGGTTTGGGTAAATTTTGATATTCCCACCAATCATCGTAAACGGATATCTGAGAATGCTTAATTTATCCTTGATACCTGATACCCAAATTCGCTTGGCGATGATAGATGGCGCATCGGGACGTATATATTCCAATGCTAAAAACACTTCAACAATAGGCTTGTCCGTCCCGCTAACATACTCATGATACACATCATGATGCGCAGAGCTTAGGTGTTGTCGCAGAGAGTCATTTTGTGCCATGGCTTGTGATTCAAGCATGGGTAAGCGTGCAATGAAACGATTGAGAACAAACAAATCAAAACTAAAACTATTAAGTAGGGGATCGGCTAATGTGGGCAATAGGACAAATGGTCGGGATTGATATTGTGTTTCATACCAGCGCGTGCGCATCATAGTACCAGTATATTCTGGTAATAGAGACTCGGGAGCAAGTAATAAAACTCGCATTTGTCTAAGCTGACATTGCGCCAATAGACTGCGGATCCCGTGATCTGAATATTGTGTTGTTTGCGGCTTTAATGGATTAGGTAAATGTTCAAACCATTGCGCCCAGGGTATTGCGACATCATCACTAAAGCATTCTCGCCATGCCATTGCAACATCGAGTTGGTGAATAATAATATCTGCAATGGGCTGTGTATGTTGACTGCCTAAAAAGCCCAGCCATAACCTCACAATTCGCTGATATTGCCTCAAACCTAACTCAGACAATGCAATATTCACATTCACTTCTAATGTCTGGTTGACCTGTAATCCCGTATCTGCATGATATTGCTTCACTAAGCCATGTTCAATCAGTTGTTGAGGTAATGCCGTGAGAGGCGGATAGTTTAGAACAAACAATAATAATGCCACATCATTTGCCGCAATATCAGTTACATCAACAGCAAAACTAAGAATTAATCTTGGCTGGGTAGTCGGTGCACTAATTAATAGTTCAACGCCTTGCTGCACATCGAGATATAGAGGGAGTGCTGAAGGGCTTATTTTGTTATTGATCACTTGTTGCGCCGGAGGAGGACACCGTGGCAATAGAGTGTGAAAGGTGGATACGTCGATTGGTGGTAAAGGCTTACCACAAATGATATGGATATCGATATTGTCTTGGTGTATGTGCGTATCTAGCCATAATTGGACTGCTTTCGTTAAGCTTTCTTCGCTATGTTCAGCAAACGTGTGAGCGTTACCTGTCGGAAATTTAGCAAACGGGTGGGCTGGGTTACAGGTCTCTCGAGATACTTCTTGAACAGCCCTAATTGCATCGCTTTTGATTGCAGAAAACTCTTCTGCAATAGTCACTATTTCTGTCGCTACAGCGGCTAATGTAGCGTTAAATTGACACATGCTATGCAGCATATTAGCAATAATCATCAATGGGTCGGTAGTGATGTACGATACTGTAAATAAGAGCTTTTCGGCACTAGTATGGGCATCCAGACGCAAGTGTTGTTGATTCATTGTATGCTGTAAACCACCTTGCTTGGTGGTGCCTCGCATCAACACATGTTCGACTAAATGCGCTAGTCCAGGGATTGTAACTGGATCATCAAAGTAGCCCGTTTTTATTGTAATGTTTACAACATGTTCGGGTAAATCATGTGCTAATATATGGACCGACCAATCATTGATTGATAAGTTATTGACGGCTTGAGGTTGAATGCTGAGTATCCTAATTTACTGCTTATTAATAAACATAGCCAAAGAAAGGACTGTCGTCACTTTTTATTAT
>JAQXDG010000008.1 GCA_029251505.1 Glaciecola sp.
GCATGGCAGAGCTGGTATTACAAGCGCTATCCAAAGAGCAGTCAACGACGCGCTTTTGTATGGTGCGTTTTGGCAATGTACTGGGCTCATCAGGCTCGGTGGTCCCGTTATTTAGACAACAAATTAAAGGTGGTGGCCCAATAACGCTCACGCACAATGACATCACGCGCTATTTTATGACCATTCCTGAAGCGGCGCAGTTAGTTCTACAAGCTGGCGCGATGGGCAAGGGCGGCGACGTGTTTGTACTTGATATGGGCGAGCCGGTTAAGATTTATGACCTGGCCGTAAAGCTCATTCGTCTCTCAGGTTTAGAGTTACAAGATAAAATGAACCCTCATGGGGATATTGCTATTGCCACAACGGGCCTTCGTCCTGGCGAGAAGTTATATGAAGAGTTATTGATAGGCGATAATGTAGATGATACATCGCACCCACGTATCATGACAGCCCAAGAGTTGATGCTACCATGGGATGAGCTGAACACCATCATCAAACAACTGGACACAGCCTGCAATGAGTTTGACCACCAAGCTATACGCGACATACTGATTGACGCGCCTACCGCCTATAAGCCTAACGACCCCATCGTGGATAGGTTGTATATGGCAAAACAAGGCTCCCCGGCACTTAATTATCAAGATACCGCCGAAAACAAGGCGAAAATTGTCCCATTTGAAGTGCATAAGACGGGTAGTGCTTCAGATAAATCATAAAAAGTAACAAAACAAAGCCAAATGATTTAATGAGCGATAAGTGTAATTATCATATGGCTAATCTTCAGCTTTTGAATGTAATACATTTAAAGCATGAGTTGCGTTACCTCTAGCTGCTCTGATTTGGAATCGAGTAAAAGCTTCGCGTTCTGTGACAGCCACGGTAACTAATTCATCAATAACCTTATTAATACTTATATCTTGGTCTTTTGCCAGAGCGGCTAATTTTTCTTTTTTGTCATCTGTCGTTCTATAAGTAATGGTTGCCATATTTATCCTCTCTTCATTTTATGTGCTTTAAGAAAGTCATCAGGTGTAAGCACTTCAAAATCAAATATTAAGTCACCAGACATTAAATCTTTGAGATTATAAGAAATCAAATAATCAGCGTTGCTTGCAACGGCCAAGTCAATCAAATGATTGTCACCCTCATCGCGTAAATTTGGACGCCATAAAAAATGTACTTTATGCCATCTACCAACACTAAATAGACCGTCAACGACTTCAGTAATTTCGTCGCTCGTAAATCGGGTTTTGTCTACAATATTTTGCCTGTTTGATACATCCTCGTATTCACTAAACAAAGCGTTACCAAATTGAGGTTCAATTACGCCTTGCAAACACATCTCAGTGACACGGAAGCTTGCACTTTTTTCTCTCAAACGATCATTATAAAATGATGCACCTATTTTAATTTAGTCTACATACTTTTGAGAGACATCTTAGGGGAGCACATGACTGCGTCAATAGCAGTAGTAGATGAATTATGTAAATTTACATTCTCGGATTTGTGTGTGCTACCGGGAGGACGCTACGCGATAAAATTAAGGTTTAGTAAAACAGATCAAGAGGGCAATGGAAAAAATAATGTTACGCGGTGGCTGGCAAAGTGAATCAACAGTCATGCGATATTTGCGAGCTTGGGATCTTTTGACGTAATGCTTAATCAAAATATTGCATCGTTAACCCACATCCTCAACCCACACCCTCAACTAACTATAGTAATTTAAATTTGAACACGACAAGTGGTCTGACAAACACTGGTTGTGCCGTTAGAAAAGTACTCTGTCGAATTAAAACCCTAGGGTGTTCATGACCTCTTAAGAGGTCCTGTTTTTCCTAAGGGAATTTACCCGTCATGTAGTATGCATCCGCTACTGATTATAGAGATTGAATTTTTAGTTCATTCAAAAACGCCCTAAATTCCTCACCAAAATCGTTGTTACGCAATGCAAATTCTACATTGGCTTTCATGTAGCCGAGCTTACTGCCGCAATCATGACTTTTGCCTTTCATATAAAATGCATCGACTTGTTCCAGGTTCATTAACGTGGCAATGGCATCGGTTAATTGCACTTCATCGCCAGCACCCGGTGGCGTAAACGCTAACAAATCCCATATCTTATGTGACAACACATAGCGTCCTACTACGGCTAGATTTGAAGGGGCTTCATCGATAGGGGGCTTTTCTACCATCTGATGGATCTTGGCTGATTCACCTGCTTGCATAGCGATGCCATCCACATCTACCACACCAAATTGATCGACTAAATGCGTCGGCACTGCTTCGACCAATATTTGAGAGACTTTGGAGATGTTAAACTGCTTGATCATGTCCGCAAGATTGTCAGTTTTTAGATCAGATAATGCATCATCAATAATCACATCCGGTAAGACCACTACAAATGGATTATCTCCAATCAACGGTTGAGCACATAAAATGGCATGCCCAAGACCTTTAGCGACGCCTTGACGCACATGCATGATGGTCACGTCTTTGGGCAATATAGATTGCACTTCATCCAGTAAGCTACGTTTGACGCGTTTCTCCAAGGTAGCTTCAAGTTCAAACGAGGTATCAAAATGGTTTTCGATGCTGTTTTTTGATGCATGGGTCACCAAAATAATCTCTTTGATCCCCGCTTGTACACACTCATTCACCACATATTGAATCAACGGACGATCCACAATCGGTAACATTTCTTTAGGGATCGCTTTGGTAGCGGGCAACATACGGGTGCCTAGACCTGCAACAGGAATGACGGCTTTAGTGATGTGAGGCATAGTGATAATCAGTTCCATTGTTATGTGTGTGATACTTGATGAGTCTTTACT
>JAQXDG010000016.1 GCA_029251505.1 Glaciecola sp.
CAGTGTGACGCCAAAATGTAAGGCGACCCACACACCGATTAACCCTGTAGTTAATTCAACTAACGGATAGCGGATACTAATGTGCGTTGCACACTGACTGCAGCGCCCTCGCAAAAATAGGTAGCTGCATATTGGAATATTTTCCCAAGCGCGAATTTTATGCTGGCATTTCGGGCAGGTTGAATCCGGTTTGATTAAGTCAAAACGGCCCTTGGGTTGGTATTTTTTGATGAAGGCTTTAGGTAACTCGGCGCCATAATAATCCAATGTTTGTTGTTGCCAATCACGCAGCATCATGACGGGTAAGCGATATATCACGACATTTAAAAAACTTCCAACAAGAATACAAAAGACAAACACACACAGATAAAACACAACCGGCATGCGTGCGAAAATATCCATTATTACAGCTAGGTCAAACATCGTTATTGTCCATGAAAATAATCTACGTTGGAGTCTATCACACAACATTCCCCATTTGGAAAATCGGTAAATACATCGCGATAATGAGTCCTCCAATGACGACACCGAGCACAGCCATAATCATCGGTTCAAGTAAACTCGTTAATCCGTCTACCATGTCATCGACCTCTGCTTCATATATTGTAGCAATTTTAGAAAGCATTTCATCGATGGCGCCAGATTCTTCACCAATCGCAATCATTTGTACTACCATGTCAGGGAATACGTTGGTGGCGCGCATCGCAACATACATCTGCATCCCTGAGGCGACTTCTTTTCTGATAAAACGAATGGCATCACGATATACCGCGTTACCTGATGCATTGGCCGCTGAATCGAGTGCACTTATTAATGGAACGCCAGCAGCAAAAGTCGTCGCGAGGGTACGAGTAAAGCGTGCGATGGCTGCTTTTTGTAAAATCGGTCCAATGACGGGGATCTTTAATTGTTGGGTATCGACACGATCACGCAATGCGAGTGATTGTTTATGTGCTTTGACAAAGAGCCAGCCCGCAGCGGCAATACCCACACTAACAAAAACGCCATAATACTGAATAAACTCTGAAAGATTTAACACCATTTGTGTAAAAACCGGTAGCTCAGCGCCAAAACTACTAAATATTGCTTTAAATTGTGGTACCACAAAGATCAATAAGATTAGGGTCACAATAAATGCGACGACGACGACGGCAATCGGGTAGAACATCGCTTTTTTAATTTTCGATTTCAGTGCTTCAGCTTTTTCTTTGTACACCGCGACGCGTTCAAAGATAGTCTCAAGTGCACCGGACTGCTCGCCTGTATCTACCAGATCACAGTACAATTCGTCAAAATGGTCAGGGTGCTTGCGCAACGAATAGGAAACGGGATTACCGGATTTAACTTCGTTAGCTACATCCCCAAGGATAGTTCGTGCTGATTGTTTTGAATGACCCGTGGCAATCATATCTAATGTTTGTAACACACTGACACCCGCTCCTAGCATAGTGGCAATCTGCCGCGTGATAATTGCAATGTCTGCAGCTGTGACTTTATCTTTTTTACGACCAAGTAGTGATGTTTGTTGTTTTTTTACTTTTTGAGCCGAAATGCCCTGTCGACGCAATAAATGTTTGGCTTCGGACAGTGATTTCGCCGAAATTTCCCCTTTGACGGAATGGCCTCTACGGTTCGCTCCTTGCCAAGTAAATACATTGATTGAATCTGACATTTCGTACACCTCGGGTAAAACAACAATAATAGGATTAGTAATCTGGAACGGATGAATAGGATTAATTTGGCATAGTGATAAACTTAACTGTAAAAAAAGCCCAGATGACTGGGCTATTTTCAACACATTTAATTACAGTCGATTGCTTAACATAAAGTTGCGGGAACACATGCCGCAGTCCAAGTGACTTTACCTGAGGCTACTTGCGGCGTTAATGTAAATGTACCCGTTCCTGAGATAGTACTATCGGTTGCTTTGGTCGTGACAATAACACCGTCAGTCGTACCTAGTCCGACAATCCCATCAGCAGCGGTTATATCAGAAGGGATACCCGCAGCACCGCCATCACATGTGGTTAAAGCACCGGTGACTTGCGCACAGACTTCGACGGCTGATTTAGCTGCGGCTGATGCATTTGTGATTTCGGTGAACTTGGCTTTCTGGGTATAGTTTTGATATGCCGGTAATGCAATTGCCGCTAAAATGCCGATAATGGCAACAACGATCATGAGTTCAATTAAAGTAAAACCTTGGTTGTTACGAGTTGTAAATGTTTTCATATTATTTCTCCGCGATATACGCATATTTAAATTAACACTAGTTAGGTTAAATCAGTTTAGGTGATGCTGTATTCATTACTTGATGCTAAGTATATGGAGAAAAGAGGGTTTGCGAAGTATGCAGGATTATACCTATGTCTAGTGGATTGCACCCTTTGACATAGGCGGTTGTTTTTAATCAATTATTCTCAGTGATAAATCGATGGCGTGAATGTTTTTAGTTAATGCACCACTTGAAATAAAGTCGACTCCTGTATCTTTTAACTCTGCAATTCTTGCATCAGTAATGTTTCCAGACACTTCAAGTTTACTTTTTCCTGCATTAATGGCTACTGCCTGATGGATCTGTTTTGTCGAAAAGTTATCGAGCATAATCACATCCGCACCGGCATTGATGGCTTGTTCTAATTCGCTTAGATTTTCGACTTCGACTTCAATTAAGGTATCAGGTGAGATAACTTTGGCTTGAGTGACAGCATTAGCGATCCCGCCACATGCAAAGATATGGTTTTCTTTAATCAAGAACGCATCATACAAACCAATGCGGTGATTTTGACCCCGTCCACATTGCACTGCATACTTTTGGGCGAAGCGTAATTTGGGCAGTGTTTTGCGGGTATCTAATAATGTAATACCAGAGCCTTCAAGCATGCGTACGTAAGATTTGGTAACGGTTGCCGTAGCACTGAGTGTTTGCAGAAAATTTAATGCCACACGTTCAGCAGTTAAAATAGCACGAGCATTGCCGCTGATAGTAACCAATAAGGTATCGGGTGATATGGTGCTACCATCTTTAACCTGCCACTGTATTTGTAGTGCTGGATCACACGCTTTAAACGCATATTCTGCCCATGCAATACCACTGATGACGGCATCATCACGACAAATAATATGTGCTGTGACAATCGTATCAGCAGGAATAAGTTGCGCAGTAATGTCATTACTGGCTATGTTACTGATCATTCCACCATGTTGTTGTGATAAGACACCGAGATCTTCGGCTAATGCCTGTTCGACATCCTGTTGGATAAT
>JAQXDG010000040.1 GCA_029251505.1 Glaciecola sp.
CATAGCCTGCTTGAGCGGGCACCCCACCAGACGCGCTGCCGGTAGTCCAGTTAATATCCTCATAGCGAAACTGAACATTAAAGTTGCCGGCGCCTTCGTCTGCTCGGTCTATCAATACCAGTTGGAAGGTGTTAGTTGTTGACGCATTATTACTATATACACCAACAGAATCCCACGTAAATACCATGGTATTGGCATCTGATGCGCTAAGGTAGACGTTGCCGCAAGCGGAACAACGGGTATCTACATCAGCGCAATTATAACTATATGAAATAAAAGGTTATTTTATTTTAAAGGATAGAGGGTTGTAAAAAATCTAGACAGGTTTATCTATATTAATATTTATAGGAATCTATTCACTCGACAAACATTTCGTGCTTAAAGGTCAGCGATTGTTCTTCTGTTACTTGACGAAGTGTGATGTCAAAGGTGTAATTCTCGCCATGCCGAAACGACAAGGACGCAAGATAATAAATCGCATCACCATCGATAACACGTTTAAATTTCAGTTCTTTGGTTGTCCCGATAAGGTTTCTAGCCGTGCCGCTAATATCGACTCGTTGGGCAACCTGGGTCGCAGTGTCTAACACTGATATGTTAACCAACGCATTATATTTACTGCGCACAATGCCATTGGCTTTGGCGATTTCAGGGGTTAAAAACGTGGTATCAAAGACAATGTAATGTACATCCCATTTTCCTAACGTCACTTTCTGTTCGGCTTGAGCGCTAAAACTAATTCCAAATACTAAGCTAAGTGTTATTGTCAATGTCGCTAGAAATAATCGAATGTGCATGTGTCACCTTTTATCTGTGAGAGTAATGTTTACGTTTTAACGGCTGAGAGATTAAAACGGACCAATCAAGTCTTGTAACAACAATTGTATGAACTGTAATGCAATGATCGCAATCAATACCGACAAATCCAAGCCGCCTAATGGCGGGATAATTCTACGGATTGGAGCGAGAAGGGGCTCGGTTAATTGTGACAACACATACTCAAACGGATTGCCCCCTTGGGATACCCAACTTAAGATCGCACGTAAAATTAACATCCAAAAGATCAACGATAAAAATTGTTTAAGTAACGTGATACTGCCAATAATGAACACAGCAAGTGGATTGAAAGCTGCATTCGAGAAAAATAGACTAATCACCGTTATCTTGGTGCATGCAATTAATAAGGCAAATACAAATGTCGCACTATCAAATGCGCCCATTGATGGAATGATGCGACGAAGAGGCGCAACAACCGGTTGGGTGGCTTTGACAACGAATTGTGAAAATGGGTTATAAAAATCAGCACGCACAAATTGTAACCATAAGCGTAAAATGACGACCATCAGGTACAAGTTAAAAAACGTATCGACTAAAAAAAATGAAGCGCTCATAAAAATCCTATTCAGATAATCCAGTTAAGGTAAAAAAAGTTACATGCTAGATTGCATGGCTATGGCTCTGTCCACAGCTGCTTGCATCGCACCTGCTATTATATCGGCAAGTTGTGCCTGATTGAAATAATCAATTGCTTGTGCCGTTGTCCCACCTTTAGAGGTGACTTGTTCGCGAAGCGTGCCAAAATCTGTATCGGGATTGGCTAATAACATCGCGCCAGCACCGGCTAATGCCTGTGCGACGAGGCGCTTAGCATCCTCTGCAGATAAACCTAAAGCTTCAGTTTTTGCTTGCATCGCTTCTGCAAATAAAAATAGATATGCCGGTGAGGAGCCAGCCGCAGCAATCACAGTGTTGATATCTTCCTCATTGGCGACCCATAATACCTCTCCCACTTGAGCTAATACATATTCTGCGCAATCTTTTAGGCTCTGCGGTGTATCAGCTGACGCGTAGAGTCCAGTCATCCCCATACCGATAGACGAAGGGGTATTGGGCATTGTTCTAACGATTGAGCAGGGCGCGCCTAGCATGTCATGTAAACGCGCAACACTTACTCCTGCAGCAATCGAAATAAACTGTGTTTTAGGCACGGCACCTACTGGTAAAACGGCACAGACTTGAGCCAATATTTGTGGCTTGACGGCCAGTACGACGGTCGTTGCAAACGTTAGTGCGCTAGCATTGTCCTGACTAATATGACAACCGGTCTGTGCTTGTAATGCAGTAAGTTTAGGTAAGCTGGGATTCGTCGCCATAATTAAATCAGCAGGGTAGCCATTGGCAACCATCCCTTTGATAATAGCGTTAGTCATATTACCCGCACCGATAAACGCGATCTTAACCGGTGCAAAGGTGTTAGTTTGTGAATGCGATGTGTTTTGGGTATTCGTTTGCGGCATAATGACTCCGTTCTGTAAATAATAAAAATCGATCCATTACTGGCGTTTGCCAAAGATCCCAGTGCCAACCCTTACCATCGTTGATCCTGCTGCAATTGCAGCATTGAGGTCGCTACTCATGCCCATGGATAACGTGTCTACTTGAGGATAGCGTGTTTTGAGCTGTCCAAATAGCGCTGCTAAGCGGGAAAAACTAGATAATTGAGTGTCATAATCAGCGGATGCTTTCGGGATTGCCATAATACCACGCAACGTTAAATACTCCATCTCTGCAATTTGTGCTGCTATCGACATTAATTCTTCTGGGGCAATTCCTGCTTTGGATTTTTCATGGTCAATATTTATTTGGATGCATATTTGTAAAGGGTCTTGTGACGGCAATCGCTGATTATTTAAGCGCTGCGCGATTTTTAAGCGGTCAATACTGTGACACCAAGCAAAGTGTTCGGCAATAAATTTACTCTTATTTGACTGAATCGGGCCGATAAAATGCCAGATGATGTCATTTAAATACGCCAAGGCTTGAGTCTTCTCAGTACCTTCTTGCACATAGTTTTCACCAAAGTGACGTTGTCCAGCTTGATACGCAAGTACTAAATCCGATACGGGTTTAGTTTTGCTAACCGCTAATAATTGGATAGTAGCAGGATCTCGTTGGGCTAGTTTTGCCGCAACCGTTATTTGGTTCAGTGTGTTTTCCAGCTGGTTTGCAATAGTATTCGACATGGTCTGATTTTTTAATTTATGAATTAAGTAGAGTTACAAAAATGGATATTACCGAACTTTTAGCTTTTAGTGTCAAAAATAATGCCTCGGATCTGCATTTATCTGCAGGTTTACCTCCAATGATCCGAGTCGATGGTGAAATGCGTCGATTAAACATTCCAGAACTCGACCATCAACAAGTGCATAATCTCATTTATGAAATCATGAATGATATGCAACGTAAAGAATACGAAGAAAATCTAGAAGTGGATTTTTCTTTTGAAGTTAATGATCTAGCGCGTTTTCGTGTCAACGCTTTTATGCAAAACCGAGGCGCTGCAGCGGTATTAAGAACTATCCCAAGTAAGGTATTAAGCTTGGATGAACTTGGTGCTCCGGCTATATTTAAAGAAATTCTAAATCAACCTACTGGCATTGTCTTAATTACAGGTGCAACCGGCTCCGGAAAATCGACTACCTTAGCGGCGATGATAGATTACATTAATACCCACAAGCGTGAACATATTCTTACCATCGAAGATCCAATTGAGTTTGTGCATGATAATAAGCTATGTTTGATGAATCAACGTGAAGTACATCGCGATACTAAAAGCTTCGCGAATGCCTTACGCTCTGCTTTACGAGAAGATCCAGATGTGATTTTAGTTGGAGAATTACGTGATTTAGAAACGATTCGTTTAGCCATCTCAGCTGCGGAAACTGGGCATTTGGTATTTGCTACATTACATACCAATTCGGCTCCTAAAACGATTGATAGGATAATCGATGTATTTCCTGCCGCAGAAAAATCCATGGTGCGCTCTATGTTATCAGAAAGTTTACGTGCCGTTATTTCGCAAAATCTACTGAAAAAAATCGGAGGAGGGCGTATTGCAGCACATGAAATTATGGTTGGTGTACCGGCTATCCGGAATTTGATCCGCGAAGATAAAGTACCTCAAATGTTTTCCATTATCCAAACCGGCCAAAACCACGGCATGCAAACGATGGATCAATGCCTACAACGCCTAGTCGCACAAGGGCAAATCACGCAAGAAGATGCTAAAAAACTGTCCAAAGATAAACAACCATCTACTAATTTTTAGGAGTCACAGGTGTATCTCGAACAACATTTACAGAATATGGTGACTCAAGGGGCTTCGGATGTATTTATTACGGTAGGACGTCCTGTCAGCGCTAAAATTAATGGTCGCATGACCAACATTGCTGGTTCGGTGTTAACCTCTCAGGATGCATATGAACTTATTCAAGAAGCCATGACTCCTGACCATTTGCATCAATTTAAAACGGCTAAAGAATGTAATTTTGCAATTGCACTCGATGGTATTGGGCGCTTTCGTTGTTCGGCTTTTTGGCAGCGTGAAATGCCCGGCATGGTGGTACGCCGGATTATCACTGACATACCACAAGCCGATGATCTTGGGTTACCAGACGTGTTAAAAAATATCATTATGGCAAAGCGCGGATTAGTCTTATTTGTGGGTGGCACGGGCACCGGAAAATCCACATCACTTGCAGCACTGATTGACCATCGCAATAAACAATCTTCTGGGCATATTTTGACCATCGAGGATCCGATTGAATTTGTTCATGAACATCAACAATGTGTTGTGACACAACGTGAAGTAGGCATTGATACCCATTCGTTTGATGATGCGCTCAAAAGCTCCTTACGCCAAGCACCTGATGTCATTTTAATAGGTGAAATCCGGTCGATGGAGACAATGGAATATGCCATGTCCTTTGCTGATACGGGGCATTTGTGTGTTGCTACATTGCACGCCAACAATGCCAATCAAGCGATTGAGCGGATTATGCACTTAGCACCCAAAGATATGCATGACAAATTACGTTTTGATCTGAGTTTAAATATTCGTGCGATTGTCGCGCAGCAACTTGTACCCAAGATTGATGGCAAAGGCCGTGTTGCTGCGATTGAAGTGTTACTTAATTCTCCTTTGATTAGTGATTTAATCCAACGCAATGAAATGACGGGTCTTAAAGATGCCATGACCAAAGGCAAAGAAATGGGGATGCAGACATTTGATATGGCGTTAATGGTCTTATATCGCGATAATCAAATTACGTTAGAGCAAGCATTGCATCATGCTGATTCGCCGAATGACTTACGTTTGATGATAAAGCTTGATGAAAAGGCTGGTAATAGTTTAGGATCATTGTCTAATGTTTCCTTTGATATGGACTAACACCTAAGGAAGTGAAATGCCGCTATTTTACTATGATGCGCAAGTATTTAAAGTGTATCAGATAAAGCAATTACTTGATGATGCGCAGATCCCTTGTGTGGTAAAAAATGATTTTGCACAAGGTGCTATCGGTGAGTTATCGCCTATTGATAGTGCACCAGAGGTATGGCTTGTTGATGAGTCGTGGCGCCCTAAAGCACAACAACGGGTCGATGATTTTTTGGCTGAGCAAGTTGCGTTAGCTGACGATGAGGACTGGCAGTGCGCCCAGTGTCACGAAGATAATGAAGCTAATTTTGGTATCTGTTGGTCGTGTCAAACGACGCGTTAGCCTTGGGTTTCGATCCAGGCTTCAAAAATTACGCATGCAGAGACACTATCGACTTTCTCTTTACTGAGTTTTTTGTAGCCACCGAGTTCAAATAAACGTGATTTAGCATCGGTTGTCGTGAGGCGTTCATCGACTTCCAATACTTGGGTTTTGCACCGTGCGGCAATGCGTCGTCCAAACTTACGCGCACGTATCGTCATTTCTTGTTCGCTACCATCCATGTTGAGCGGCAAGCCAACAAGCATCGCTGTGGGTAGCCATTGTGCATGTAAATGGGTGATTTCATCCCAATTGGGGATCCCATCCTTAGCTTTAATCGCCGCAAGTGGTTGAGCGGTACCGGTAATAGTTTGACCTATTGCAACACCAATACTTTTGGTGCCAAAATCAAATGCTAAGTAAGTACTCACTAGGCGTGACCTGCATGTTCTGTCAATTGCCACGGTTCAATACCGAGTGCTTTTATCGATTGACTCCAACGATCATGCAAGGGAGTGTCAAAGACTAGTTCATGAGTCGCGGGGATCATTAACCACGCATTATCGGTTAGCTCTTCTTCTAGTTGTCCGGGTGACCAACCCGCATACCCGAGTGCAATCACTTGCTTTTCTGGACCACGTTGGTTGCCAATACATGCCACAATATCTTTTGATGTAGTGACAGTAAATTCGTCATTAAGACGCATACTGCCTTCCCATTCACCATGCGGATAATGCAAAATAAACCCTCTATCTGGACTAACGGGTCCTCCTTTGACAATAATTTGCTCGCCTTTAGTATCGTTGACTTCCGATCCTGGCGCTGCTTGTTCAACCATTTCTTTAAGGTTCATCTCAATAGGCGTATTAATAACAACGCCCATTGCGCCATCTTTATTGTGCTCAAAGATATAGATTACTGTTCGGGCAAACGCAGGATCTTGCATTGCAGGCATCGCAATAAGTAAATGATTGGCAAAACTAGTCATGAATAGTGACGTTCCTATTGGTTTTGGTTAGCAGCAACACGTTGGGCGACAGCATCAAATAATTTACCACAAATATTTACACCTGAGGCTTTTTCTATTTCACGAACACAAGTGGGAGAAGTGATGTTGATTTCGGTAACACGGTCACCAATCACATCTAAACCCACAAACAAGATACCATGCTTCACTAACGTCGGGGCAATCGCTTCTGCTAATGCGCGATCGCTAGCACTAATCGGTTGCGGACGGCCTATGCCACCTGCTGCCAAATTACCACGAGTTTCTGTTCCTTGTGGTAATCGAGCAAGACAGTAATCCATAACTTCACCATTGACGATAAGAACGCGTTTGTCGCCATCTTTAATGGCAGGTAAGTAAGCTTGAAACATCGCTAACTTTTGCCCATTTTGAGTTAAGGTTTCAATCACGACACCTAAATTGTTAGCATCTTCTTTGATCCTAAAAATAGACGCCCCCCCCATACCATCTAACGGCTTGCAGATAATATCTTGATGTTTAGCATGAAACGCTTTGGCTAATGTTTTGCTTCGCGTGACTAATGTGTCAGGGATTAAATCTGGAAAATAAGCGGTGAATAGCTTTTCATTAAAATCGCGCAAGGCTTGGGCTTTATTAACAACGACAACGCCATATTGCTCCGCAAGTTCAAAAATATGTGTGGCATAGATAAATTGATCGTCAACAGGCGGATCTTTGCGCATCAATAATGCATCAAAATCGCCTAAAAGCTGCCTCTGCTGCTCGCCTAATGTATAAAAATCGGTGTCACGGTCAATCACACTTAATGAGCGAGTTAGTGCATAAGGGATCCCGTTATCAATGAACAGATCTTGCATCTCGATATAGCTGATCTCATAGCCCCGACGTTGCGCTTCAAGGCACAACGCAAATGACGTGTCTTTATAAGGAGTAATATTAGCAATTGGATCCATAACAATCGCGATGCGTAGACTCATAGTGTGAGATCTCCATATTGAGCTTGAATAATGGCGATTGAAGCAATCGCAGCGGTTTCTGTACGTAACACTCTAGGGCCAATTTTGACCGTATTAAAGCCGGTTTGTTCTGCGGCATAAGTTTCGGCTTCGCTTAACCCACCCTCAGGACCTATGAGGATACGCACCCCATGTTGATTTACCGGTAAGGCTTGCAGGTGTTGCTGGGCATGCGGATCAAACGTAATACGATACTGTTCGGTCGATTGTTTACACCATTGAGATAACGTAATGGGTGGGTGCAATATAGGGAGGACATTACGTCCGGATTGTTCACACGCTCCAATAATGATTTTTTCCCATTGAGCGGATTTTTTTGCCCAACGTTCTGCCGATAATTTAACATTACAACGTTCGGTAATAATCGGGGTGACTTCCGTCACACCCAATTCGGTCGCTTTTTGCAGTACGGTTTCCATGCGATCACCTTTGGCGATACCTTGCCCAAGATGAATAGGGAAACGTGACTCGACGGTCAAAGCAAGTTTGGCATCCACATTAACAATCAGTTTGCGCTTTTGTACTTCGTTAACGATGGCTGAATATTCATTTCCATCACCATTAAACAGCACAATGGGCTGGTCTTGTTTGATGCGTAAGACATTAATTAAATGATGCGCGGCATCATTTTCTAATGTGTAAATATTATCGACACAAATGTCGCCTGAAACAAAGACTCTAGGGATCCGCATAATGGCTTACTACTGTTTTTTTGCAATTGTACCAATACGCGATTTGGGGCGCTACTGCTAATTTTTTACGCTGAAAGATGAGGTGTCGGTATTTTTTGGGGTGATAGGCTGATTGTACTTAGATTCTCCGCTATTCCTAGCATGAATAGTATTGCGGCCTTTGTCGGAAGTTAAACTAAATACGAGTAAGGCTACGACGACGAAACATAAACCTAAAAGATAGAACATTATAAAGTCCTTTTAATAATCTGTAGTACAAGCTTACACATTGAAAACAGTCAAAAATGTACTAGTGACAATTGAATGAGTTGAGTTTGAGGTAACGTGTAAAGTTATATTGAAATTTAGACTAGATTGACAAAAATACAACTAAACATGTAAAAATAAATGACAAAATAACGGTAAGTCATTTGTATCTAAAACAATTTTTGTTTGCAAAATATTATAAATTAGCTAACGTAGATATCAGGTTATGGATAACACAATGATCTCGTAGCCGAGAATCAATCGACAATAATATAACAGGAGAAATTGATGTCTATCTTAGCGATGTTCACATCAACATTACAAGCAGCACCGACAAAG
>JAQXDG010000061.1 GCA_029251505.1 Glaciecola sp.
TAAACAGGTCTTACTCAAGATTGAAGGAGACGAAACTGAAGCAGTTATACAAGTATTATTGGCTACTCGACCCCATGTATCGAATTGGCCATCCGATGGGCCCCTGTCGCAATTATTGCGTCAACACATACAACGTGTTGCATAAGTTAATTTTAATTTAAGGATAAATAAAAATGAAACGGATTCTAATCGTTGATGATTCTCCGACCATGTTAATGAGTATGGAAGGTGTGTTAAAACGTAATGGCTATGACGTTGCGACCGCGACGAGTGCAAAGCAGGCTATCTCCAAGGCTCCACTGTTCAAACCGGATATGATGATCACAGATTTAAACATGCCAGAGATGAACGGTATTGATTTAATTAAAGAATTAAAACAGACTCCAGTCATGCGCTTTAAACCCATAATGATGTTGACTATCGAATCACAACAAGATAAAAGGGATGAAGCAAAACAAGCTGGTGCGACAGGTTGGCTCGTCAAACCCGTTCAACCCGACGAGCTCAGCAATGTTGTGCGAAAGTTATTACCGTTGTAACACAAATATTTTAAGTAATACGAGTTTTAGGACAGTGAATGATGAGCCTTTTCAGCTTAAGATTTGTAACAAATTTATAATAAATTTATCAATGATGTGTATAATTATTTTGAGATTACCAAAATGCACACAATATGAGAACTTTTAGTATGAAATTAACCCCTCCTTATGCGCTCTTCTTAGGTGATGCATCTGATAGCCTAGGTTTAAAAATGGCCAATAGCATCGCAACTTGGCGACCATCGCAATGTGTCGGTGAAATAGCACTTCCTGAGTGTTCTGTCACGACCGGCTTACCCCTGTTATCCATCAAAGATGCTTCTGAGCACGGGGCTAAATCATTTGTCTTAGGCTTTAATAATGCCGGTGGACATATTGATATCAAATATTTAGCCCATATTAAACTCGCCATTGAACATGGTATGCACATCATCAATGGCTTGCATGATAAGTTATCCGACATTCCAGAGCTAGTTGCATTAGCACAGCAGTATCAGGTTGATTTGATTGATATCCGTCACCCTACTACTCGTTTTAAGACTGCTAATGGACAAAAACGCACAGGTAAACGATTGTTAACTGTTGGTACGGATTGTTCTGTTGGTAAAATGTACACCACCCTTGCCTTGCATGAAGCCATGCAATCAAGTGGCATGCATGCGACATTTCGCGCTACCGGTCAATGTGGAATTTTAGTAGCAGGAGAAGGCGTCGCCGTTGATTGTGTTGTCTCAGACTTTATTTCTGGTGCTGTCGAAGCGCTCACCCCGGATAATGCGGCTGACCATTGGGATGTCATTGAAGGTCAAGGTTCGCTATTTCATCCTGCATTTGCAGGAGTAACACTGGGCTTGATCCATGGTGCTCAACCTGATGCATTAGTAATATGTCACACGTTGCGTCGTGAATTTATGCGCGGCATGCCAGGTTATCGATTACCAACAGTCCAACAAGCAGTGGAGCTCAACCTGTTACATGCACGCCTGACTAACCCTAACTGTAAAGTCATCGGTATCAGTCTCAATACCAGTTCAGTTGACGAGCAAACCGCGCGTGAAACATGCTTGCAAATATCCCAAGAAACAGGTTTACCATGCCAAGATCCTATTCGACATGGTGTCGATAGATTAATGAGTCAGTTACTGTAATATGAAATATATTATCACTCAGCATTCTTTACCATTGGCACGAGAGTTTCGGATCTCAAGGGGGGCAAAAACTCATGCCGACGTCGTGCGTTTACGTATTGAAGCTGCTGGCTTTAGCGGACGCAGTGAATGTGTACCCTATGCTCGCTATGGCGAAACTATCACCTCGGTGAGTGCTGATATTGATGATTTTTTGACGCAATGGCAGTCTCAATTATCACGCTTACTGACAGACCTCGTTCTATTAAGTGACACGAGGCTATTGACGGATTTTATTGAAACTAAACAGCTCAAAGGTGCTGCGGCTAATGCGCTTAATTGTGCTATGTGGGATTGGATTTGTAAGCATTTTAATGAGTCCATTTATACATTATTAGAATTACCTGAAAATAAACCGACGATAACGGCTCAGACATTAAGTCTAGGTTCATTAGATGACATGCTCGATCAAGCATATCTGATGCGCGATGTGCCGTTAATAAAAATCAAGTTTGATGCGACTGACGTGGTGCTTAAAATGCAAAAAATCGCCGAGATCTGCCGCAACAGCGAGTTTATTTTAGACGCCAATGAAGCCTGGTCAATTGCATTACTCAATGAGATTGTGATTGGTTTAGATGGGATAAAAGTGCGCTTGATTGAGCAACCCTTGCCTGCCGATAGAGATGATGACATGCTTTTTTATCGCGGCAAGATCCCAATCTGCGCCGATGAATCATGTCATACAAGCCACACATTTGCCCAATTGGTTGGCAAATACCAAGCCATTAATATCAAGTTAGATAAGACTGGCGGCTTCACAGAGGCATTACGTTTAATCCAACTTGCTCAGGCAGCGAAGATGCAGATTATGCTCGGGTGTATGGTCGGTTCATCATTGGCAATGGCACCAAATCGAGTGCTAGCTGGCTATGCCGATGTACTTGATTTGGACGGGCCGGTATTAGTTGCTCAAGATATTGATGATGGGTATACGATTGATAACGGTTATATCTCGACGCACTCTTCACGTTTATGGGGCTAAGTTAACCGTAATTTTAAAACCATATTTTAGGAAATTCCACCTACAATTGAGCAGGATCAACCAGCCCATATTTAATGGCAAAGCGGGTTAACTGAAACCCCGTTGTGCAATTAAATTTATTTAAAATATTTCGACGGTGCACATGCGCCGTTTTGACTGCAATATCTAATTGATGCGCGACATGTTTCACCTCATGCCCCATCGCTAACAACACAAATATTTCTTTTTCACGTTGGGTTAACGCTTGATATAATTCAAATTCTTCAGATTGCTGAGTCGCACTTTCTAGAACCGCAGGACTATGTACCGTGTAGCCGACTGCAACTTTATGTAATGCATCTAGCAAGACATCACCAGCATCGCGTTTAGAGATATACGCATTTACTCGCAAAGACTGAGCCGTCACTATGTAGTGTGCGTTTTCATACATGCTCAAGACGACGGTTTTAATTAATGGAACACGTTTTTTGATTTCTTTGACTAATTCCAAACCATTTTTATTAGGTAATGAAATATCGGTCACTAAAATACAATCCTCCGTTATTACATCACTTGCTAAGGCATCTTCTGCACTACCAAATGAATCAACAACAACAAACGCATCATCTGATTGTATTAATTGAATAAATCCATTTAAGACTAATTCATGGTCATCGACTAAAACAATATTAATGGGCATAAAATTCTTATTTGAATATAAATGATGTTAAATTGTATTTTAATCCAATACAGACTAATTACAATTAATATCTACAAAGTGTATAAATATAGCACAATTACAAACTAATTTTAATTTGCATAAACCCAATTTTGTCTCTAAGATTAATTTATAAAGTTTTTATCATCAGAGAATTGTTATGCGTCAACCAACTCAACAAGCACTTATCAATCGAGCTTTACTCATGGGCATGTGTGTCATGCTGATGTCGGGTTGTGCATGGAATGATGCAGGTCAAATTTTATATCAATCCGTGATCTCTAAGCAAAAATTTGATTGTGAAAATGACAAAGTAGGTGACAGTATTGAGCGCTGTAAACAAGATATTGATGCTAGTATTGATAGTAGTCTTGATGCTGCACAAGCGGTAAAATCAGACCAAAAAGAAGCTGTCGCTAACGAAGGATACGAACCAAAAGACTTTGTTAAAAAACAAATTAACCGAGTAACACGCTCAACACAATAGCGGTTCCTACCCCATTAACGCATAACGCTAACGACGCAAATGCGCCCGATTGCTCACTCAACAATACCGCTTTAGACGTACCTATACCATGGGCAATAGTGCCCAGTACTATGCCATTAGCTTTGTCATCATTGATTTGCATCAATTTATTCACACTTGGCAGTGCCATGACTCCAATCATGCCCGTAATAATATTGAATACAGCAGCGAGCCCTGCAATTCCACCAAGCATTGTTGCGGTATCCATAGCAAAAGGTGTCGTGATTGATTTGGTCAATATGGTGAGTTGCCATGCCGGCTCGGCATCTAATAAATACAATACACTAAACGCACTTAACGGCGCAAACAGCCCACCTACTGCAATCGGAATAATCATTTTTATTCCTAGCTCACGCAGAACCGGAAATTGATTGTATACCGGCAATGCTAATCCGACTGTTAATGGACCCAGTAAATATTTAATCGGAT
Organism: Glaciecola sp.; assembly: GCA_029251505.1. Lineage (GTDB taxonomy): Bacteria > Pseudomonadota > Gammaproteobacteria > Enterobacterales > Alteromonadaceae > Opacimonas. Next base: position 4,364 of record JAQXDG010000061.1, read on the forward strand.
GCAGGTGAGTCATTACCTGTCCAACATCCGGTTCAATAAGCTGGGTTAAGGTTAGCAGTAGCGTCGTCGTAATCAAGATGGGATGGGCCAAAATGTGCTGATTGGTCCATTTTGCAAATCTAATAGCGAAGCCGTAACACAATACCAACATCACAATCCACATTGCAGAGTGAGATATGTCACTAAAAGATAAGTCGAATGCGAATAGATTCATTGTGGGGATTGATCCGTAGGATCACTGTTGGTTTTTGGCGACGGTTTCAGTAATTTACTACTGACCCACATGACCAGCGCCATGCTGGCAATCGTCGTTAATACCAATGCCAACACTAAGGCGAGCCAATGATCATACACGGCTTGCTGAAACAACCAGACAGCCATTATCGCCGGCACAAAAAACATCGACATATGACCCAGATAAAGTGGGATAACAGCACTTAAAAATGCGGGTACCTTGCCATAAACCGCAAACACCAATAGCAATATAAATAAGCCATTGATCGTTGCTGGTAAAGGAATGACTGCGCTAGCGACATCTCCTAGTTCATAGGCGCCAATGAGTACAATCAAGGTGCCAATATGTTGCAAGAATCGTTTTATCAAAATATCCGCTTCTACAGTCATTTAATCGTTATATCTGAGTGAAAATCTGTTCAGCAGCAAAACGTGATTTAGGTAACGTCGCATTAAAATCAGTCTCTGCACGATAGCCTAGCGCAACAACCGCAACAGGCGCTAAATTTTGTCCTCGTAGATCAAATTCAGCATCAAGTGCAGGGAAATCAAAGCCTTCCATTGGTAATGCATCAACTCCCATGATTGCAGCACTCGTGAGTAACGCGCCAAGATTAAGGTAAACTTGTTTTTCCATCCAATGTTGGGTGTCTTTTAACTCATAACGATGTAAATCGACAAACGTACTGCGTACTTTATGATAGGTAGCTTTAAAGCTGGGATCTTTCGCAAAACGACCATCAGTCTCTTCTTGTTCAAGTAGCTGAGTTAAATACGCATCATCCATGTGGATTTTGCTACACAGCACAATGACATGCGAGGCGCTAGTCACTTTCGGTGCGTTGTAGGCATACGGACCCGTTGCGCCAGAATTGATTCGAGCTTTACCCGCTTCAGTGCTCGCAATGATGAAGTGCCAAGGCTGAGTATTGACACTTGAAGGCGCATTGCGCAGTACCGATAAGAGTTGTGCTATATTATCTTGAACAATTTTTTTATCGGCATCAAACACTTTGGTAGCGTAACGCGATTGCATAGCTTGGGCGACGTTCATAAAAGACCTTGAGTAATAATCGAGATTAGTAAGACCTTTTATACTAAAAGAACTTTAAATACAACACCGTTCCCCAAATCACAGTGACCTGAGTTAATGCTATAAACACCCCTGCAGACCCTATATCTTTAGCTCGACCGATTAATTCATCATGTTCGAGTGTAATACGATCCGCTAATGCTTCTAACGCTGAATTAATCAATTCTGCAAAAATCACAAACAATAAACTCATGATCATTAACAACCATTGTGTTGTCGTTTGCGCAATCCAAAATGAAAATGGAAACATAATCACAACCAACATTAATTCTTGTCTGAAGGCTGCTTCGTGTTGCCACGTTGCTCGAAATCCCTGAAATGAGCAACGCGTTGCTTTAAAGATACGCGATAAACCGGCCCCATTAGGTTTGTTTACGGGTGTATGTGGTGAATGTGACATCATTATCCTGTTATCGCTGAGTGCTAGGCTGAGTGCTAGGTTGATAGCTAGGTTGAGAGCTTGGCTGAGTCGGTAAACGATACAGTTTTTTATTGTAGGCATAACTACCAAACAAGACATGAGCTAAAGCCACTTCTGCCATTTTTTCAGTGCCTGGTTTAGCTTGCAAACGTTTCGCACTAAAATCGTACACAAAGGCACTGGATGGCTTTTGTGGTTGTAATACGACGACTTCTTCTCGCGTCATATACGCAAAGTTATTAGCAAATTGCATCATGGCACGCTCTTCAATGTCATTACGTAATAAATCCCGCCCCAGCGCTGGCGTCGCATCACTGATCCCCATTAATGATAATAAGGTCGGCAACATATCAATTTGACTGACCAAACGCTGATCTTGTCGCGGAGCAATGTCTTTACCGATGATTACACTCGGAATATGAAATGATTTAATGGGTACCAATTCAGACCCATATGTACGAGTATCATGATCCGCAATAATTAAAAACAGCGTATCTTCCCAATAAGGACTCTGTTTTGCTTGTTCCATAAATTGACCCAAGGCATGATCGGCATAACGGATCGCACTATCTAACGGTGCTTCATCATCAATATGGCTAATCGTATTGGGTGGAATTTCAAAAGGATCATGATTACTTGAAGTAAACACTAAACTGAAAAACGGTTTATTTGTTTTTTGTAAATCCAATAACTCAAGATGCGCCTGATCAAATAAATCCCCATCACTTGCGCCCCAAGTGGCAATAAAATCAGTTTTAGCAAAATCATCAATGTCCACAATATCGCTAAAACCATTGCCTAAGAAAAACCCTTTCATGTTATCGAAATGACTCTCTCCGCCGTAAACAAACTGCGTGTGATAATCATGTTGTTGTAATATTTGCGCAATGCTAAAAAAGCCATGTTGCGACTTATCTAACTTCACGACTGAGCGCGCTGGGGTCGGTGTAAACCCGGTAATAACGGCTTCAATACCACGCACAGAACGAGTACCTGTGGCGTATAATTGATGAAAGCCCCATCCTTGTTGATACAAATTATCAATATTAGGGGTTAACTCACGCCCCCCTAGTGTTTTCACAAACTGTGCCCCTAGACTTTCTTGTAAAATAATCACTAGATTTTTAGGGCGTCCTTGATGTGCTGCTTCACGAAAAGCGAGTGTCGGAATGGCCGGATCAATAAACGCACTGGCGGGCATTTGCGTCTGTGTTTTTACGATATCCAAGATTTTCTCAGATGACATATCCCCATACATTTTTGCCGCTTGTGCTTCTTTACCTAGTTGTTTGATGGCAAACATCACACTGTACATTGAATTAAGGTTAAGTGTATTGACTAACGGATCTTGTGAAAAATACACTAACGAAGGGTTTAATGGACGATGCCCCAATGTGCCGCGAGCACCGGCAACAACAATCACTAATAGCAGAACACTACAGCTCGCCCACGTGAACCAATTACCCTCGGCAAAGCCCATTTTGGGAACCGCTGTGTGAAATTGTGATTTAAGAAAACGTAAAACTCCGTAGCCCAATACAGCAAATGCGAGTGATGCCAACACAATACTCAATAGATGACCATTGATCAGCATCGTTGCAACTTCTTTGGGATACATTAAGTATTCGATAAATAATCGATTGGGGCGTAAATCGTATTCTAAAATAAATGTAGGAGTCGCCACTTCAAAGAAGATGACACACAGTAAACTCAGCCACAGCCATACCAATAAGATGCGATGCAAATGATGCCTAAACGTAAATGGCAGCACCAAAATCCACACTAATGCAGGGATAATGGCGAGGTAACTCAGTAAGCTCAAATCAATACGCAAACCATTGAATAAGATTTGTAGCATATCGCCAACGCTACCAATTCGTTCAGATTGCCAGGTAATAAATATCATTCTGGCAATCCCTAGAATAGTGAATCCTAGGACGTAAAATAGAAAGAAGGGGTGGAAAAACTGCTGAATTTGGCGCGTTAACTTCACGATATGACAACTTTATATTATTAATCTTTGTTAGGTTAGCACTATAATATTAAGAGAAGC
>JAQXDG010000072.1 GCA_029251505.1 Glaciecola sp.
CTATGAACTCAAAAACATCTATCTATCCTTGCTGTGTCTGAATTATCATTTTTTAAAATAATGAAACATGATTCTATTGATTTAGTGAATGATCTATATAAACCGCTGTTCTCAAATTATGATGGTAATCCTTAGCACAGCTTTGTTATATTAAATCCATATCATATTTTGCAAAGGAAGCTTCATGTCCATAAATATAGAACAACAATACGCCTCTTTTATTCCGCCTGTTCGCACGCTCATGGGACCCGGACCTTCTGATGTATCTCCAACAGTGCTTAATGCCTTAGCGCGTCCAACCGTGGGTCACTTAGATCCTACGTTTATCCAATTAATGGACGAAACAAAGCAATTATTACAGTATGCCTTTCAAACCAAAAATAAATTAACCATGCCTATTTCAGCTCCGGGTTCAGCCGGTATGGAAGCGTGTGTCGTCAATCTGGTTGAGCCTGGTGAAACCGTCATTGTATGTCAAAATGGCGTGTTTGGTGGTCGTATGGTCGAAAATGTGGCTCGTTGCGGCGGGATAGCCGTTGTGGTTACCGCGCCGTGGGGCGAGGCTAACTCATTAGCGAGTATTGAAGCGGCGCTAGAAGCCCACCCTGAAGCTAAATTTGTTGGCTTTGTCCATGCTGAAACCTCTACAGGTGTGCGCAATGACGCTCGAGCGATTTGTGCATTAGCTCGTCAATTTGATTGCATGACAATCGTTGATGCCGTGACATCTTTAGGTGGCATCGAGTTGAAAGTGGACGAGTGGGGAATAGATGCAATTTATTCTGGATCACAAAAATGCTTGTCATGCGTACCGGGCTTATCGCCGGTGTCTTTTAGTGATGCTGCGGTAGCTAAGATACAAGCTCGCAAGTCACCAGTACAAAGTTGGTTTTTAGACATGAACTTGATTGTCGGTTATTGGGGGGATGGTCAAGGTGGTGGTAAGCGTGCTTATCATCACACTGCACCGGTTAATAGCTTGTACGCACTGCATGAATCCCTACGTTTATTACACGCTGAAGGCTTAGATAATGCCATAGCAAGGCATGCACGTATGCATAAAAAATTAAAAGCAGGGCTAGCAGGGATTGGTTTAGAGTTATTAGTCGCTGAAGATATTCGCTTACCACAACTTAATACAGTGATCATTCCTGATGGCGTTGATGATGCTCAAGTCAGGGCTCGTTTATTAAATGAATTTGATTTAGAAATTGGAGCAGGTCTCGGAGCGCTTGCTGGTAAAGTTTGGCGTATTGGTTTAATGGGCTTTGCTGCCAGTGATAAAAACATTGATTTTTGTGTTGCAAGCTTAAAAAAAGTCTTAAGTTAAAGCCAGTTACGACAAAGTCCTATGCATGTAAAGTCTAACCATGACTTACCAATGCGTGGGATTAATGATACGCTTAGACTACTAATTTCTTTTTCCATTTTAGGCTAAGCGTTATGCTACACATAATTTGGCTGATATTCATTGTCAGTGCATTTCTCGCTTCACTTTATCAAGTTATCATTTTAGGGCAAATAGAGACCTTTTCTGAGGTCATGCAATCGATTAGTGCCATGGCAAAACTAGCCGTTGAAATTGCCATTGGATTAATTGGTTTGTTGGCTTTTTGGCTGGGAATATTTCAAGTCGCTGAACAATCAGGATTAGTGGCTAAATTATCCAAAGTATTATCGCCTTTATTAACACGGATCATGCCTGAAATTCCCAAAGACCACCCGGCTTTAGGCAGTATCACCATGAATATATCTGCGAACATGCTCGGTTTGGATAACGCGGCTACGCCGTTTGGGATCAAAGCAATGCAAGATATGCAGTCACTCTCGCCTAATAAAGATACCTTGTCGAACGCGCAGATTTTATTTTTGGTATTAAACACCTCATCAGTCACGTTATTTCCCATTGCCGTGTTTTTGTATCGTGCAGAGCAAGGGGCGATGAGTCCGACCGATGTATTTATTCCTATTTTACTTGCTACTAGTGCGTCTACGTTAGCAGGACTCATAGTAACTTGCTTGATCCAGCGGATTAATCTGTTACAGCATGTGATTTTACTATATTTAGTTGGCTTATTTAGTCTACTCACCGCATTGATATTGTACTTTGCTCAATTATCAACTCAAGCGATGGCTGAGCAGTCTTCCTTGTTAGCAAATAGCCTGCTATTTAGCTTTATCATATTGGTGCTGGTTGTCGGTTGGCGTAAGGGCTTAAACACCTATGAGTTATTTGTCGAAGGTGCCAAAAAAGGTTTTGATGTTGCGATTTCCATTATTCCTTTTTTATTAGCGATGTTAGTTGCTATCGGTATGTTACGCGCCAGTGGCATGATGGATGTATTGGTTGAAGGCATTGCGAGCGGCGTAGCGTTGCTGGGTTTTGATACGCGCTTTGTTGATGCGTTACCTACAGCACTAATGAAACCATTGAGTGGCAGTGGGGCTCGTGCATTAATGATTGAAACGATGCAATTCCATGGTGCCGATTCGTTTGCTGGACGTTTAGCCTCGGTGCTGCAAGGCTCCACAGAAACGACATTTTATGTCCTCGCTGTGTATCTAGGTGCAGTGGGGATAAAACATAGTCGGTACGCTGTAGGATGTTGTTTAGTGGCTGATTTAGCCGGGATTGTCACTGCAATTGCAGTGAGTTATTGGTTTTTTGGATAGAAATTTATGTCAGTGAAAGTATCTTTTGGGTTAATTAACCCTAAATCTGCAAGTAATGTAGCCAGTATTTTACGTGCAGCAGGCTGTTATGGCGTGAGTTCTGTTTTTTATACGGGGCAGCGCTTTGGGTATGCTAAAGATTTTAATGCTGACACCCAGCGCATGCGCGATAAAATCCCGACTGTCGGCGTCGATGATTTATTAGCGTTTGTTCCACAAGGTGCCAGTATTGTTGTGATTGAACTAGTCGAAAATGCGATCCCATTACCGGAGTTTACTCATCCCGATAATGCGTTTTATATCCTAGGTCCTGAAGATGGTTCAGTGCCAATTGAAATCGTCAATGCAGCTGAGTCGGTTGTCTACGTTCCTACTTTTAATAGTATGAACCTCGGTGCAACCGGTAATGTAGTGTTGTATGACCGCTTAGCTAAGCGTCATTACGATGCCTCTAATCAATTAATTCAACAAAGCCGTGATAATAATAATAACCATAAAATCTAAATAAGGCAGTGGTTCAGATATAATTCATTATATTTGGTCTACACTGAATTTATCCGGAGACACTTAATTGGTGTTGTTTTTAATTATTGATAAATCAGGGGTCATAATGACAATTTCTTTGCGACATTTAGCATTATTTTTATGTGTTTGGTGTTTTTCAAATATTACACAAGCGCAATCACAGCCATCTCCGTCGCCACAACGTACGATATCTGTACAAGGTAGTGGTACCATCCTCATTGTTCCTAATCAATTAGAGTTTTCTGTTGCCGTCGAACAACGGGGGACGGATACCAAAATACTGCAGCAACAAGTACAAAAAAAAGTCACGGACATTGTTTATTTATTACAACAAAATGGGATAAATGATCGTAACATCCAGTCTATGGAAATGAGCTTGCAACCCCATTATGAGTACGATAATGGTAAGCGTACTCACACTGACTTTATTTTTGAACGCACTATTTATGTCAAACATAATGACTTTACTGTTTATTCCACGCTAATGCAGGCATTAATAAAAGCGGGTGCGACATCGATATCCCCAGCCCAATTAACCCATAGTAATCCCAAACAGCAATATTTAGATGCCTTGAAATTAGCCGTTGAAGATGCTAAAAAGCGTGCAATTACCATGCTTGAACCATTACAAGCTAAGCTTGGCGATGTTTTGTCCGTAAACGAACAAAGTCGTCAGCAACCGGTTGCTTATCGAGCCAAATCGATGGCAATGTTAGAATCACCGTCTATTGATTTACCTGGTGAAAAGGGAATCGAAGCACGTGTTGGCGTCACTTTTTTAGTACGCTAGGATATTTTACAAGGTTTACAATGACAAACTACGATACTTTAAATCAACAAGCATTAGCGTTGTTAGGCGACGAGCCTGACGTGGTAGCCAATTTAGCAAATATCAGTAGTTTGTTATTTAATGAGCTAAGTGACATTAATTGGGCTGGATTTTATTTATACAAAGATGCCCAATTGGTGTTAGGTCCGTTTCAAGGTCGCCCAGCGTGTATTCGAATCCCCATGGGCAAGGGCGTATGTGGAACAGCAGCACAAACCTTAACAATACAGCGTATTACCGACGTTCATGACTTTCCCGGGCATATTGCCTGTGATGCGGCATCTAACTCGGAAATTGTCTTGCCGTTGGTTGTTAATGGCGAGTTATTTGGGGTCTTGGATATTGATGCACCAATTTTCGACCGTTTTACTGCAGCAGACGAATCCGGTTTGACACAATTAGCCGTTATTTTGGTCAATCACCTTGAGAGAATGGGCTTATGAAATACTTAGTTGATATCCATGTCGTGCTGTCTACCCCTGATGATATGTTGGATTATCATTCTGATCCAGAAGATGCAAGTGAGCGTCTCAATACGTTATTACATCTAGTGTATGACAAGATTGATGAAGATATGCCGGTAGAGAGTATTGAGAAATGTTTGCACTATTGTTGGGAATCATGGGTCAATGAACCACAAATTGTCGAAATTGATGACGATGATCTGCATGATTGGGTTGATCATTTGCTCACAACTTGGGATGATACGCTCATTGACGAGCTTTAAAATTATATTTATAAATGGAAAATCCACAAAAAATCACCGACAGCAAAGCGGTTATCTCATTACTTGCTGAACTATTTCCTGAATGTTTCTCAATTAAGGGACCCGCTAAGCCCCTTAAAATCGGTATTTTTCACGATTTGGTATTGCGTTTAGAACAAGACGAACGTGTATCCAAAACTACATTGCGTTCGACACTTCGTCACTACACGAATTCTTGGCGTTACCTGGAAGCGATTAAAGTTGATACTCACCGCGTTGATCTCGATGGGGCTCAAGGTGATATTATTGATAAAGAACACGCTGATTTTGCGACATTACAATTAGAAGCAAGCAAAGCGAAAGTCGCTGCAACTAAAAAAAGTGCGCCAAAGAAAAAGCCAGCAACAAATAAAAATTTCAAAAGTAAACCTGCAGGAACTAAACTTACAGCAACTCAGTCCAAGAAGAGTGTACCTAAGCCGGTAGCAGTTAAATTGACTGAATCGGATTTGAAAGTGGGCACTGCGGTTTCAGTTAAAGTCGGTAAATCTCCTTTACCTGCGGTGATTACTGAAATACAAAAAGACGGCGTTCAAGTTCAATTAAACACTGGGATGGTCGTTAAAGTATCACAAGACCAATTACGGTTAATGAATCACGGAAAATAACTAAATGAAAAAACGCTTCGTATACAGCCTGAGTTTTATATCAATCTCTATTTTGTCACTCCCTTTGTTTGCGACAACGTCGAATACAACACAGGTTGCCGAAGCGATACCACATTTAGTTCAAGAAGCCCAACACGCTAAGTCCGCCAAACGCGTCCTCGCTAATTATCTGCGTAATCATTATAAAAAATTTGCGATAGACGATGCACTTTCTCAAAAAGTGTATGATCGATATTTACGTAACTTAGACTTTAATAAAAACTTTTTCCTTGCGTCAGACATTGCCAATTTCTCGCAATATGCCAATAACTTTGATGATGCGTTACAACAAGGTAACCTTGCTCCGGCTTATACCATTTATCAAACCAGTCTAGAGCGCCGTGAAAATCGTTTTAACTATGCAATCAGCCTGTTAGATAAAAAATATGATTTTGCTCAGGCCGATGATAAGTTTTTTTACGACCGCGAAAAAGTAGAGTGGGCCAAAGACGAAGCTGAAATGAACGAAGTATGGCGTCAGCGTGTTAAATACGATTTACTTAATCTTAAATTAGCGGATAAAACCCCTGATGAAGCCAAAGAAATTCTAAAAAAACGTTATGAACGCAATATTAAACGTTTATACCAAACTAACTCTGAAGATGTATTTCAAAGTGTTATGAATGCATTCTCACGTTCGATTGAAGCACATACCAGTTATTTGTCTCCCCGTAATGCTGAACGCTTTCAGATGCAGATGAATCTGTCATTTGAAGGGATCGGGGCATCATTACAAATAGAAGACGAACATACCGTTGTACGTAAAATTATCGCTGGTGGTCCTGCTGACAAATCAGGCAAACTTAAACCTGAGGATAAAATTGTTGGCGTTGGACAAGCTGACGGTGAAATTGTCGATGTTGTTGGTTGGCGTTTAGATGAAGTCGTTGAACTGATTAAAGGCCCCAAAGGCACAATTGTGCGTCTACAAGTATTGAAAGGCGACAGTGATGCCAAGAAATACGAACTGATTCAATTTACCCGTGACAAGGTGAAGCTTGAAGATCAACAAGCGCAGTCTAAAGTCTATATCCCTGAATCAACATTAGGTGAAAATGCACCATTAGGTGTCATTGAGATCCCATCCTTTTATAACGGCTTAACCGGTCATGTAAGAAAACTAATCGATGAGCTCAAGACACAAAACATATCAGGGATTATTATTGATTTACGTGGTAACGGCGGGGGATCACTCAATGAATCTCGTACGTTAACGGGATTATTTATCGATAGTGGTCCTGTCGTACAGGTGCGCAGCGGTAATGGCCGTGTTGATATTGAGCGTGATAGCGACGGAGTCATTCATTACGATGGCCCATTAACCGTTCTGGTTGACCGCTATAGTGCTTCGGCATCAGAAATATTTGCAGCAGCGATGCAAGACTACAACCGTGCCATTGTCATTGGTGAACAAACCTTTGGTAAAGGTACCGTGCAACGTCACAAAGGGTTAGGGCGTTATTATGATATGAACGAAAACCCATTGGGTAGCATTCAATTCACTACCGCCAAATTTTATCGAATTAGTGGCGGAAGCACACAACATATTGGTGTGATTCCTGATATTTTATATCCATCCGCTGTCGTCCCAGAAGAATGGGGTGAAAGCCAAGAAGAAAACGCATTACCTTATGACAAAATCAATCGTGCGAATTACACTACGTTTTCGGACACTCAAAATGCGATTGATATATTAACGGCTAAACATAATAAGCGCGTTTTGCAAAACCCAGAATTTGCTTATATTTTTGCGGACATCGCTGAATATCAGGTCAATAAAGATAAGAAATTCATTTCATTAGTTGAATCAGAACGTTTAGCTGAGCAAGATGAAAGTAAAGTAAAACGTCTGAGCCGCACCAACGAACGTTTACAACGTAAAGGACTTGAACCGGTCAAGTCCATGGATGACTTACCTGAAGATGCACTCGATATCGACCCATTTCTCGATGAAGCTGCGAATATAACGTACGACTTGATCGCGACAGGTAAATTTGCAATTAATAGTAAAAAATCCTAACGATTACATCCATCGTTAGGAGCTTGATACTATCCCAACAACTATAATAATAAGGGGATAACAATGAGTGCTCGTGGTGAATTTTCTTCTCGACTTGGTTTTGTATTAGCAGCTGCAGGCTCTGCGGTAGGCTTAGGGAATATTTGGGGATTTCCTTCTCAAGTGGCACAGAATGGTGGTGCTGCGTTTGTACTTGTCTATTTGATTTTAGCATTTTTCTTAGCGTATCCAGTATTGATGGCTGAGTTGATCATTGGTCGCGCAACACGAGCTAATGTTGTTGATGCTCTAGGTGCGATCACTCAATCCAAAGCCGGCCGTTATGTCGGTTTGTGGGGTGCGTTAACCGCTTCCTTAATCTTATCTTTTTATGCCATTGTCGCTGGCTGGATGCTGGCTTATTTTGTTGAATCAACGTTAACTCTCGTTACTGATAAATCAAGTTTAACTTGGTTTGTCGATTTTTCCTTTTCTCGAAACTGGTTTTTCTGTCTCTTATTCTTGAGTTTCACGGCTGCTATCGTCACTGGCGGTGTGCGTCAAGGGATCGAAAAATGGTCAGTACGCTTGATGCCGACTTTAGTCATCCTGATTGTAGCATTAATTATTTATGTCTCGTTGCAAGAGGGGGCAATGGATGGCTGGCGCGCGTATCTGATTCCTGACTTTTCTAAAGTCACCGATCCTGAATTATTAATCAGCGCTATGGGCCAAGCCTTTTTCTCCATGTCATTGGGCGTAGGTACCATGTTGGTATACGGTTCTTACATTGCTAAATCTGAAAACCTCCCGGCTTTAGGTGCATCTGTTGCATTAGTCGATATTGGCGTGGCAGTCCTTGCTGGTATGTTGATTATTCCAGCTATGTATGTTGCTCAGGCTAATGGCGTCGCAATTTTCACCGAATCAGGCACATTGATTGAAGGCGATGCGCTGATTTTTAATGTGTTACCGAGCTTATTTGCCTCAATTGGCACCATCGGTGTGGTCATTGCCAGCGTATTTTTTGCGCTTATGAGTATTGCTGCCGTGACATCATCTATCTCAATGTTAGAAGTACCCGTTTCTTACTTAGTCGAAGATAAAGCCGTTTCACGCACCAAAGCGGTGTGGGTCATGACGCTGGTTATTTTAGGTATCAGTACTGTTATTATCGCAAACTTTGGCGATTTATTTGGCTTAGTCATTACGGTTACGACGCAATATTCTCAGCCTTTACTCGGTTTGATTATGTGTATTTTCGTCGGATGGGTATGGCGTCGCAATGCTATATTATCGGAATTGAAACAGGGTTTTTCTGGTGCTGAGCAATCACTATTTTGGAAGATTTGGCCTGTGTACGTTAAGTTCGTCTGCCCGATCATCATCGGTGTTATGTTTATCCGTACGGTACTTTAGGAATGAAAATGTCAAAAGAAATTACTCCACCATCATTACTTGACGCTTTAATTCCATTAGTTTTATTAGTGTTAATGATGGGATCTGCGGTTTATTTATTTGCGGATGATTCATCTTATGGCCCTAACCAAATAGCGTTGTTACTAGCGATGGGTATCGCTTCAATCATTGGATTGAAAAATGGTCATACATGGGCAAGTATCGAAAAAGGCATCGTTAAAGGGATCTCAATGTCTTTGGGGGCATGTTTGATCTTGTTATCTGTAGGCTCATTAATTGGGACTTGGATGTTAGCAGGTACCGTTCCAACGCTCATTTATTATGGCTTGGATTTACTTAATCCTCAGTTTTTCTATACGGCAACGTGTTTGATCTGTGCGGTTGTCGCGATGAGTATCGGTAGTTCTTGGACAACCGCCGCCACCGTTGGTGTAGCATTGATTGGTGTTGCAACCGGTATGGAAATGTCATTACCCATTACCGCCGGTGCAGTGGTTTCTGGCGCCTATTTTGGTGATAAAATCTCACCATTATCGGAGACGACTAATTTAGCACCTGCCATTGCTGGTACGGATTTATTTGAACATATTCGTTACATGTTGTGGACGACCATTCCCAGTTTTATTATTTCCTTAGTGTTATTTTTAATCTTAGGTTTAAATGAAGATACGACAGGCTCAGCAGATCGCATCGAACAGATGCAAGTGGTGCTACAGGAATATTTTGTACTAGGGTTTGAAATGTTGATCCCGTTAGTCCTGTTATTAACGCTAGCCGTGCGTAAAATGCCCGCATTTCCTGCGGTATCGATTGGTGCATTGGTTGGTGGGGCTTGGGCTCTGATTTTCCAACCGCAACTCATTTCATCCTTGGTCACTTCTGAACATGCCTCATGGATTAACCACATTATGGTTGTCTGGTCTGCATTATTTGACGGTGTCGTATTTGCTACATCAGATGATAATCTCAATGACTTATTATCTCGAGGTGGTATGGCTTCTATGCTCAATACGATATGGCTAATTATCTGTGCCATGTCCTTTGGCGCCGTGTTAGAGCATGTCGGTTTATTAACTCGTATCGTGTCTGCTTGTTTGAAAGGGGCAACGTCAATCGGACAGTTAGTGACTCGCACTATTTTGACTTGTTTAGGGACTAACATTATTACTGCCGATCAGTATATTTCAATCGTGATGCCAGGGCGTATGTACAAGGATGCTTTTAAAGAGCGTGGTTATCATCAACTTAATTTATCACGTAGTTTAGAGGATGGAGGCACGTTAACGTCACCTCTAATCCCTTGGAACACCTGTGGCGCTTATATGCATAGCGTATTGTTGGTGCATCCTTTTGAATATATCTTTTTTGCATTCTTTAATTTAATTAATCCTGTATTAGCTATTATTTATGCTTATCTTGGGATTAAAATTCTTAAATTGACGCCCCCAGAATCAGTTATTAGCACTGCTCAAAAAGGATAGTTTATGCAGGTCAAAAGACGGATTGATTATCAAGCTCCAACTTTTATTATTCAAGATATCGATTTAACATTCGATTTATCACCGGATAAAACCATCGTGCGCAACGTGATGACAGTCGAGCGTACTACAGCAAAAAGCACTGACGAGTTAGTGCTTGATGGTTCTGAGTTGACATTAATCTCGATTCAAGTCGACGGTGAAGAATTAACTGAAGTCGTCGATTACCGCATTAAAGACGAAACATTAACGTTGTTTGCATTACCCGTTTGTTGCGAGCTAACCATAGTCACTCAGATCAACCCTAAAGCGAACACGGCGTTAGAAGGATTGTACTTTGCTAGTGATGCGTTTTGTACCCAATGTGAAGCTGAAGGATTTCGTCGCATCACTTACTATCTCGATAGACCTGATGTGTTGTCTATATTTACCGTCACTATCAATGCCGATAAAACCCTATATCCTTTTTTGCTCAGTAACGGAAACACAATTGCACAAGGCGATTTAGCCGATAATAAACACTTTATAACTTGGCATGATCCCTTTAAAAAGCCGGCATATTTATTTGCATTAGTGGCGGGGGATTTTGATGTCTTAGAAGACTATTATACGACGACATCACAACGTGAGGTTGCATTACAAATATTCGTTGAAAAAGGGCGCTTACAGCAAGCGCATCATGCGATGCAATCGTTGAAGAAATCTATGCGTTGGGATGAAGATACGTTCAATTTAGAATATGACTTAGATATTTATATGGTCGTTGCGGTCGATTTCTTTAATATGGGGGCGATGGAAAATAAAGGCTTAAATGTGTTTAACAGTAAGTTCGTCCTTGCGGAATCAAAATCAGCAACAGATGAAGATTACTTCAACATTGAATCGATTATTGCCCATGAATATTTTCATAACTGGACCGGTAATCGTGTTACTTGCCGCGATTGGTTTCAACTCAGTTTAAAAGAAGGATTGACGGTTTTTCGTGATCAATCATTTAGTCATGATATGACGTCACCACTTAGTAATCGGATTAAACAAGTCAATGTGATGCGTTCGCATCAGTTTGCCGAAGATGCATCGGCCATGTCTCATCCTATTCGTCCTGATGAAGTGATTGAAATGAATAATTTCTATACGGTCACCGTTTATGACAAAGGCGCGGAAGTCATTCGGATGATGCATACTTTACTGGGTGATGAAGGTTTTAAAGCTGGAATTAAATTGTATTTTGATCGTCATGATGGCCAAGCAGTGACCTGTGATGATTTTGTGTTAGCGATGCAAGATGCCAATGATTATGATTTGACGCAATTTGCACTGTGGTACTCGCAAGCGGGTACGCCAGAAGTGACGGTTAGCTCTTCATATGATGAACCGAGTCGAACATTAACCTTAACATTACGACAAGAGACGAAACCTACTGCGTGCCAAAATGAAAAGTCGCCCCTTGTTTTACCTATTAAATATGATTGTATCGCTGCAGATGGGACTAGTTTTGTGGCGCACGAGGATCAAGGTAACGGGGTAGTTGTCATGGATAAAGCACAATTTACGATGACATTCACCGATGTACCAGCCGATACAGTAGCGGTATTATTCAATGGTTTTTCGGCCCCTGTAAAAGTACATCAATCCTTCACCACCCAACAATTAATGCAAGTAGTACAATGTAGTGCTAGCGACTTTGCTAAATGGGAAGCGATGCAGGAGCTGTATACCTTAGCTATAGACACACTCTTATCGCTAGATAATGCACTTAATGATCGTGCGCAAATAGACTCGTTATTACAGCAAAAGGTACCATTTATTGAGCTATCAAGGTGGCTTAATGACAATATGTCAAGGCCAGAATTAATGGCAGAGTTGTTGAGTGTACCCAGCACAGAAACACTACTTCAATCTATACCAGGAACTGATATTCTGGCAATCGATCAAGCCCGTGAAGCGTTAACTATACATCTAGTAGAATTATTCGAACAGGTATTACTTGCCAGTTATCACAGCTTGTCCAGTACTGTCGCTGTCTACGCCTATGAACAACATCAAGTGAACAATCGCAAGCTTGCTGGTGTGATTTTAACTTTATTAGTCCATAAATCAACATACCAACATTTAGCCAATGAACACTTTGCTCATAGTAATAATATGACTGATACCCTCAATGGATTAAAAGCGGCTCAAATTTCTCAAGCACCAGAATTTACTGTGATGATGGATAAATTTTCAGCTAATTGGCAACATGACACTGTTGTCATGGACAAATGGTTTGCTTTGCATGCAACTGCTCATCGTGATGATATTTTGTCGCAATTAACCTTATTACAATCCCATCCAATATACTCAGCACAAAACCCAAATAAAGTCAGAGCGTTAATGGGCAGCTTTGCGTTTTATAACGTGGCAGGCTTTCATGCTGTTGACGGATCTGGGTATGCCTACATGGCTAATTATTTAATGCAGTTAGATAGTATCAACGCTCAAGTTGCAGCTCGAATTGTGACGCCGTTAACTCAATGGCAAATGCATACACCCAAGCGTCAGTCTCAAATGGTGCAACAGCTAAGACGTTTGCTTGATAAACGAGGCTTAAGTAAAGATTTATTTGAAAAAGTCTCTAAAAGTGTTTTGCAATATGAAGCGCAACACTGAGTATTATTTTACGATTAATGCCTCGTATCATGATTGTTTGCGTTTATATTCAGGGAACAAAAAACACGTTGTGATAGTCGATGAAGCTGGCGTCAAAGTTAGCTTACCCATCCATAACATTAAACCGTTCATTACCCGACAGGGGATCAAAGGGCGGTTTCATTTAACGTTGAACGAGTATCAAAAAATAAAAGAATTTACCCAAATAAGCTAATCGTATTTACATTAATAAACACAAATAAGTAGGGCTTGGCATCCACTGGTAGGATTAGTCCTTGCACATCGAGTAAATTAATGTAATTATTTTGTTAATAACAATAAGTTCCGGTCTTTAATACATTGTTTTTACAGGTGTAAAGACAATCAAGGAGAATAACAACTATGACACACAGACCTAACCTGTTCAAAAAATCCCCAGTAGCGCTAGGTATTGCTGCACTTCTTACTGGAAGTGTTTTTGCTACTCAAGCTGCTGAATTTGAATTTGGCAAAGTAACCCTAAACATTGATTCTACATTTACAATCGGTACCGCTTATCGAGTAGAAGATCGTGATCTGAGTTTAATCGGTAATTCAAATTTACCTGATTTTAACTGGGGTGGTTATACCGCGCTAGGTAATGTCATTTACCCGAGCGCTGATGTATGGGCGATTGCTGATGGCAACGGTGCATACTCTACCAACGGTGACTTAGGTAATTTGATGCATGATGCCGGTGATATGTTCTCATTTCAGGTATCAAGTTCACACGAATTAGATTTCCAGTATGAAAACATGGGTGTTTTCATGCGTGGTTTGTATTACAAAGACATAGTTACCTCTGGCGATAATAATCATTGGGAGCGTCCAATTGGCGGTGATTCTATTGACCTTTGTGCATCAAAAAAATCTAGAGAACAGTTATGTGAAGATTTACGTTTACTTGATTTCTTTTTCTATGCAGATTTAGAAGTCAATGAAATGCCATTAACTTTGCGTATTGGTGATCAAGTTGTTAGTTGGGGTGAATCAACGTTCATTCAACATGGCATTAATACTACTAATCCAGTGGATGTCACTCGTGCACGTACGCCAGGTGCTGAGCTAAAAGAAGTCTTTATTCCTGTCGGTATGGTGTATGCCTCATTAGGAATTACCGATAACGTTTCCTTAGCGGGTTACTATCAATATGATTGGCAAAAGAGTCGTTTACCGGTAGCTGGTTCTTATTTTGCAACAAACGATTTTGCCGGTGAGGGTGGTCAAGCGTCAAACGTACAACTAGGTTTCTCAGGTAATCCTGATATCCATTTAGATTTCTTGTTATCCGAGTTAAACAGCTTAGGTGATATGTTACGTGCTGGTACTCCAGGTTCATCGTTATCACAAGCTTATTTAGCTTACCCAACCAAAGTTGCGGTTCGCGGCTTTAGTGATGATGCACATACTGACGCATCTGATAGCGGTCAATATGGGTTGAAATTGTCATGGTATGTGCCAGAGCTTAATGATACTGAGTTTGGTTTCTATCATATTAACTATCACAGTACTCGTCCGTTAGTATCAGGTGTAACATCTGATTTCACAGCCGCAGGCATTGGCGGTGATTTAGCCTATTTAGCTGGTAATCAAATCACTAGAGATAATGTAACTGAATTAGCTGCATTTACTAAGGCTGCCTTTATCTACCCTGAAGACATTGCCTTATATGGTATGTCATTTAACACTAACATTGGCGAAACAGCTTTTGCTGGTGAAATTTCTTACCGTCAAGACGAGCCTCTTCAGATTGATGATGTTGAATTATTGTACATGGCGATGCCTGAACAGTTAGCCAATGCTGGCTTACGTCCAGATTTAGCGGGTATTTCTCAGCTTAACAATATTACCTTACCAAATGGTCAATCAGGTACAACAGGCCCAGGTGAGTACGCTGCGGGTTACTTGTTATCTGATACGTTCCAAGCACAAATGACCGTGTCACATATCTTTGGTCCAGCATTAGGTACTGATAATCTAGTCTTATTAGGTGAAGTTGCGTATGTTGATGTCCTTGATTTTATGGACCCAAATATTATTCGTTATAATTCACCAGGCACAGGCCGTACTCCATCATTAGAACCAAATACATTTACCGGTTCAACGGGTGAAGGTTTACACGTTGGTTTATCTAACGGTCCTGAAACAAATCCATTCTCAACACAAACATCATGGGGATATCGTTTATTAGCGGTTGCTGATTATAACAACATTCTAGGTGGTGTTAATTTACGAGCTCGCGCTACGTTTGCTCACGATGTGAGTGGTACGACGCCAGATCCGTTATTCTTGTTCCTTGAAGACCGAAAGTCTGCAAGTGTTGTAATGACCTTTGATTACCTAAGCAAGTATGCAGTATCGGCATCGTATAATGCGTTTTGGGGTGGCATTGGCACAACTAACGCACTGTCTGATCGTGATTTTGTTTCGTTAAACTTTAAATATTCTTACTAATTGGGTATTCACATGATAAAAAAAATAAGCATATTAGCAACTGCCCTTACATTTGCTCTTTACGGTGGCGTAGCTTCTGCAAAAGTGAGCGTGGCTGACGCGGCTAAATTAGACAATGATTTGACCCCTGTTGGTGCAGTTAGAGCGGGTAATCCAGACGGTTCGATTCCAGCATGGACTGGCGGTATTACAGCTTTACCATCGGGTTATAATAAAGGGGATCACCATGCTGACCCGTTTGCTAATGATCAAATCCTATACACGATTACAGGCGCCAACTATAAAGAGTATGTCGCTAATTTATCGCCAGGTCAGGTAAAGTTGTTTGAGACTTATCCTGAAACGTATAAAATGCCTGTCTATCCGACTCGACGAAGTGCTTCATACCCAGATAGCGTGTATGCTGCAAATAAATCTAATGCCGTAAATGCTGAGCTACTTCAAGGTGGTAATGGTATTCAAAATGCAACGATGGGTATTCCATTTCCGATCCCTCAAAACGGGTTAGAGGCGATTTGGAATCATACGTTACGTTTCCGCGGCGATGCGGTGTCTCGTTTTGGTGGACAAGCTGCCGTAACAGAAGGTGGTGCATATACAATCATCGGTTTTGAAGAACAGTTGATGATTAAGTATTCAGAAGCAGGATTAACGCCAGCTCAATTAATGGATGAAAATATTTTGTTTAAGTTTAAACAAAGTGTGACTAAACCATCACGTTTAGCCGGTACGGCATTATTAGTTCATGAAACCGTTGACCAAGTTAAAAACCCGCGTCAAGCATGGACGTATAACACTGGACAACGACGTGTTCGTCGTGCACCTAATGTTGCTTATGATACACCAGGAAGTGCAACAGATGGATTACGTACTACTGATGATTATGATATGTATAATGGTTCTCCAAACCGTTATAACTGGGAGCTAAAAGGTAAGCAAGAATTATATGTTGCTTATAACAGTTATAAATTACACAGTGATCAATTAACTTACGATGATATTCTTAAACCACATCACATCAATCCTGATTTAACACGTTTTGAAAAGCATCGTGTGTGGGTAGTTGAAGCAAATCTTAAAGACGAATATCGTCATGTTTATGTAAAACGTGTGTTCTACATTGATGAAGATAGCTGGCAAATACTTGTTGCAGATTCGTATGATGATCGTGGTGGTTTATATCGTGTTGCTTTAGCTTATGGGCTAAACTATTACGAGGTACCTTCACCTTGGTCAACACTTGAAGTTTATCATGACTTAAATTCACGTCGCTATTTAGCAACCGGATTAGACAACGAAGAAGACATGTATGATTTCTCTGTTGAATTATCTGACCGTGAGTTTACGCCGCAAGCGCTGCGTAGAGAAGGTAAACGATAAGCATCACAATAACGGTTGACTTAGGTCAACCGTTTTACATTTAGGGCTAGTATGTTAAAACATTTAATCTCTTTATCACTTTGTTTCTCTTGTACTGTCATGGCTCAAGATGCGATTCAAGCAAAGTTAGCTAACCAATCAATATTACTGGATATAACTACTCCTACAGCGGATAGTTATGTTGTAGTCGGTGAAAGAGGACATATTTTATTAGGTCATTCACTGACTGACAGTGTTCAAGTTAGCGTGCCAACTAAAGCGACTTTAACCGCAGTCACACACGTTGGTCAGGAATTGTGGGCCGTTGGCCACGACTATAGTATTTTACACTCTAGTGATGTTGGCAAGACCTGGACGGTTCAATATCAAGATCCCGCCAAAGAACGTCCATTACTCGATGTTTTATTTTTCGATGCACAACACGGTATTGTTGCTGGTGCATATGGTAGCTTTATGCGTACCCGTGATGGCGGTCAAACTTGGCAAAGTGAATTACATGCGTCATTATTGCACCCAGATGATATTGCTTACCTAGAAGAAGTAAGAGAAGTCGATGGTGAAGAGTTTTATTTAGAAGAATTAAGTTCGATTTTACCGCATCTCAATCGTTTCCATTATGACGGAAGCACATTATACCTCGCTGGTGAAGCGGGCATGCTCGCCAAGAGCAATGACGCTGGACTGTCATGGCAACGAATTGATATTGATTATGAAGGATCTTTTTTCGATATTGTCAAAGCCGACAAATACCTCATAGTAGGTGGATTGCGTGGTAATTTATTTATTCAAGAGCAAGGTCAAGATTGGCGCAAAATAGATTTGTGTCACACCTCATCCATCAACTCGTTGTTGCTGAATAATGAGCAAGTAACTGCGTTAAGTAACCACGGTTATGTAGCAGTTATTGATTATACCTTGTTAGATGATGAGCCTACTTGTACCGATCCGCACGTAAACGTTATACAAAACGCAGACAAAATCTCTATACTCAATGCGGCTTCTGTCAATAATACGATGATAGCAGTGACCACTTCAGGTATTGCTAGACTAGTTAACAAACAATAAGAATCTATACATAATGGATAAAATAATTAAGGTTTCTGAATTAATAATATTTGGCCATCGCAAATTAGTGGTCGGTCTGTTTGCTGTTATCACAGTCGTATTATTATTCATGGCATCACAATTAAAATTAGATGCTGGTTTTGAAAAAAATATCCCGCTTGAACACGAGTACATGGTTAATTACATGAAGCATCGTGCTGACTTCGATGGTGCTAATAGTATATTAGTATCCGTGTGCGATACTTCAGGCAACATTTTTAACACACATTTTTTTGATACATTGAAAAATGTTCATGATGATGTGTTTTTCATCAATGGGGTAGAGCGGTCTTTAGTCGTTTCATTGTTTTCACCTGCTACCCGTTTTACTGAAATTGTTGAAGGCGGTTTTGCTGGCGGACCTGTTATACCCGCGGATTTTAATTCGACTAATCCCGAAGCGTTAGACATCGTTGCACAGAATGTTGAAAAAGCAGGCATCGTTGGTCGCCAAGTGGCCAATGATTTTTCATGTGCGATGGTCACTGCTCAGCTTTTATCAACTAATCCTGAAACCGGTGAACCTCTGGATATGTTGGTCATTGGTAAGCTATTAGAAGAAGAGTTACGAGACAAATACGAGTCTGAAAAAGTCACTATCCATATCATTGGTTTCTCTAAGATGATTGCGGATGTGGCAGATGGCGCTAAAGATGTAATTTTCTTTTTTGCTATTGCCATCGCGATTACTGCTGTCATGGTTTATTTGTTTTCTAAATCTATTATGTTAACGGTGCTACCATTATTGTGCTCAATAGTCGCGGTAATTTGGCAGCTTGGATTATTAACACTATTTGGTTTTGGCCTTGACCCCATGTCGATTCTGGTCCCATTTTTAGTCTTTGCGATCGGTGTGAGTCATGGTGTACAGATGATCAACGCAGTGAGTAATCACGCTATAGCAGGTATGACGGTTAGCAATGCGTCCAAATTAGCATTTACCTCACTATTGATCCCTGGCGGTATAGCTTTGTTATCTGATACGGTTGGCTTTATGACGTTATTAGTGATTGATATTGGTATTATCAAAGAGCTTGCCATCACTGCATCTATGGGTGTTGCCGTAATCATTTTAACCAACTTAATTTTACTACCCGTATTAATGTCATTTATTACTCTTGATGTGAAATACATAGCT
>JAQXDG010000083.1 GCA_029251505.1 Glaciecola sp.
ATCACGAGACAATACAACTGTTGCATCTAAGTGAGCAAAGGTTGTTGCAGGTGATGGATCCGTCAAATCATCCGCAGGTACGTATACCGCTTGGATAGATGTGATTGAACCCGCTTTAGTTGACGTAATACGCTCTTGTAATACACCCATTTCTTCAGCTAGTGTAGGCTGATAACCTACTGCTGATGGCATACGACCAAGTAGTGCAGATACTTCGGTTCCCGCTAGGGTATAACGATAAATGTTATCAACGAAGAATAATACATCACGACCTTCATCACGGAATTTTTCCGCCATAGTTAGGCCAGTCAGTGCTACACGTAAACGGTTTCCAGGAGGCTCATTCATCTGACCGTATACTAACGATACTTTATCAAGTACGTTAGAATCGTTCATTTCATGATAGAAATCGTTACCTTCACGAGTACGCTCACCAACACCAGCAAATACTGAGTAACCGCTGTGTTCGATCGCGATGTTACGGATCAATTCCATCATGTTTACAGTTTTACCAACACCCGCACCACCGAACAATCCAACTTTACCACCTTTAGCAAACGGGCATACCAAGTCGATAACTTTGATACCTGTTTCTAGTAGTTCAACTGAACTTGACTGTTCTTCGTAGCTTGGCGCTTCACGGTGAATAGACATACGCTCTTCTTCACCGATTGGACCTGCTTCGTCGATAGGATTACCTAATACATCCATAATCCGACCTAGGGTCTTAGTACCTACTGGTACTTGGATTGGCGCATTGGTATTCATCACTGCTAAACCACGGCATAAACCATCTGTAGTACCTAATGCGATACTACGGACAACTCCGCCACCTAATTGCTGTTGCACTTCAAGGGTTAACCCTTCTAAGCCACCTTCGGTCACTTTTAGTGCGTCATAAACACGTGGTACTGCATCTTGTGGAAATTCAATATCCACAACAGCACCAATGATTTGGACGACCTTACCTTGACTCATAATTTGTCCTCTATATACCTTATTAAACCTTTGCCTACACCGCTGCCGCGCCGCCAACAATCTCACTAATTTCTTGTGTGATTGCCGCTTGACGTGCTTTGTTGTATACCAGTTGCAATTCGTCGATTAAGTTACCGGCATTATCTGTTGCCGCCTTCATCGCTACCATTCTCGCTGCTTGCTCAGAAGCTACGTTTTCAACAACGCCTTGATATACCTGAGATTCAATGTAACGAACCATTAATGTTTCCAAAATTTCTTTTGGATCTGGCTCGTATATGTAATCCCAGCGATGTTGTACGCTTTCGTTTTCTGATTTAGGCAAAGGTAACAATTGATTGATCACCGGCTCTTGGACCATTGTGCTCGCAAAATGGTTAAATACCAAGTTAACCTGATCAAGCTCGCCTTTGTCGTATGCATCAAGCATGACTCGAACAACCCCAACCACGTCACTAACCGATGGTTTATCACCTAGTCCTGATTCTGCAGCTAGTACAGAACCACCAAAACGTGAAAAGAACCCAACTGCTTTTGAACCTAACGCTGCAAATGCAACCTCAACTCCGTTATCGCGTTGCGCTTTTACATCTTTGGCTACTTTCTTGAATAAGTTGGAGTTTAAACCCCCACACAATCCTCGATCTGTAGAAACAACGATGTAACCTACACGTTTTACCTCACGCGCTTCCATATATGGATGGCGGTATTCGAGGTTACCATTGGCAATATGACCAATCACTTTTAGCATGTTTTGTGCATATGGGCGGCCAGAAGCCATGCGGTTTTGCGCCTTTCTAATTTTAGACGCAGCCATCATTTCCATCGCACTGGTAATCTTTTGAGTATTCTTGATACTCCCAATCTTACCTTTAATTTCTTTACCGCTAGCCATGACTATTTCTCCGATTACCTAACGAAATGCTCCAGTAAGTTACCTCACTAGAGCTCATTGATTACCATGATTGTGTTTTTACAAACGTAGTTAAAGCATCGCTAAGTTGCTTTTCAATGTCGCCGTTATAGTTACCAGTCTCATTGATAGTCTTGACTAGTTCAGCATGCTCTGCACTCATATATGAATGTAAAGACGCTTCGAAGTCTAGAACTTTGTTCAATTCGACATCTTTCAAGAAACCTTTCTCAATCGCGAACAATGACAATGCCATGTCTGCTACCGATAAAGGCGCATACTGGTTTTGTTTCATTAGTTCGGTTGCGCGCTCACCATGCTCTAATTGAGCACGTGTTGCTTCATCAAGGTCAGATGCAAATTGCGAGAATGCCGCTAATTCACGATACTGTGCTAGGGCTAGACGAATACCGCCACCTAGTTTCTTGATGATTTTAGTTTGCGCAGCACCACCAACACGAGATACTGAAATACCGGCGTTTACTGCTGGGCGAATACCCGCATTAAACAAGTCAGTTTCTAAGAAGATCTGACCATCGGTAATTGAGATTACGTTAGTTGGTACGAATGCAGATACGTCACCTGCTTGCGTTTCGATGATAGGTAGAGCAGTTAATGAACCTGTTTTACCTTTAACTTCACCGTTTGTGTATTTTTCAACATAATCAGCGTTAACACGAGCAGCACGCTCAAGTAAACGTGAATGAAGATAGAATACGTCACCAGGGTATGCTTCACGACCCGGAGGACGTTTAAGTAGCAATGATACTTGACGATACGCAACAGCTTGCTTAGATAAGTCATCATATACGATTAACGCATCTTCACCGCGGTCACGGAAGTATTCACCCATGGTACAACCAGAATAAGCTGATAAGTACTGCAATGCTGCAGACTCAGATGCAGAAGCTGCCACTACGATAGTGTTAGCAAGGGCACCGTGCTCTTCTAATTTGCGTACTACGTTAGCAATCGTTGAGGCTTTTTGCCCAATTGCGACGTAAACACATTTAATACCTGTATTTTTTTGGCTGATAATCGCATCGATCGCAAGTGCAGTTTTACCCGTTTGACGGTCACCGATAACTAGCTCACGCTGGCCACGACCAATTGGGATCATTGCATCAACAGACTTGTAGCCTGTTTGAACAGGTTGATCAACTGACTGACGTTCGATTACGCCTGGTGCAATTTTTTCTACTGGTTCAAAACCAGCAGCGTCGATTGCGCCTTTACCATCAATTGGCTCACCTAGTGTGTTGACAACACGTCCTAATAGACCTGGGCCTACTGGCACTTCTAAGATACGACCAGTTGATTGTACTTTATTACCTTCTTGAAGATCCTGGTATGGACCCATGACTACTGCACCAACAGAATCTCGTTCTAAGTTAAGTGCGATAGCGTAGCGGCCACCAGGAAGTTCGATCATTTCGCCTTGCATTACATCGGCTAAGCCAGTAATGCGGATGATACCGTCGGTTACACCAACAATGGTACCTTCGTTTCGAGCTTCACTTACTACTTCAAACTTCTCAATGCGTTGCTTGATTAGTTCTGCAATTTCAGTGGAATTAAGTTGCATGCTCTTATCCCCTTTATGCTTGTAACGCGTCTGCTAGACGGTTTAATTTAGTGTGTATGGAACCATCGATAACTGTGTCGCCGGCTTTAATTACTAAGCCTGCTACAATTGCCTTGTCCACGTTACAAATCAGATTTACTTTGCGTGAAAAACGTTTTTCTAACGCTTTACCAATACTGGTTTGTTGTACTTTGGTAAGTTTGACAGCAGATGTCACATCTACATCAATTTCTTTATCAAATTCAGCTTTATACTGATTAAACAACGTTGCCACATCAGGTAATGCTGATAAACGTTTATTCTCTGCCAAAACCTTAATCAAGTTTTGACCGTTTTCGTCGATTTGTTCACCGCAAACACCGATAAATATTTCGGCTAGCTTGTCAGCAGAGTAGGCACCTTTCAACACTTGTTTGATCGATGCATCCTGTGCAACAGCGCCAGCGAATACCAGCATTTCTTGCCATTGGGCGACGGTTTGTTTTTCGACCGCGAAATCAAAAGCCGCTTTGGCGTAAGGGCGAGCAACGGTAGTCAATTCAGACATGGCTCATTCTCCCTTATAGCTCGTCGACAAGTTTTGCAACAATGTCGGCTTGCGCATCTTTATCGATTTCACGTGCTAATATTTTCTCAGCACCCGCAATAGCTAAAGCAGATACTTGCTTACGCAAATCTTCTTTGGCACGATTACGTTCAGCGTCAATTTCAGCATAACCCTGAGCAATGATTTTCTCACGCTCTGAGTGACCACGTTGCGTTTCTTCGTCAACTAAGACGTTTGCACGCTTTTTGGCTTGCTCGATAATTTCCGCTGCTTGCGCTTTGGCTTCTTTAAGTTGTTCAGCAGCTTGTGCTTGAGCAACCGCTAGATCTTTTTCAGCTTGGTCAGAAGCTTCAAGCCCATCGGCTATCATTTTCTGACGCTCTTCAATTGCGCCAAGTAGTGGTGGCCACACGAACTTCATGCAGAACCATACAAAAACAGCAAATGCGATTGCCTGACCTATTAGAGTGGCGTTAATGTTCACGTCGACTCCTCCTATTTAATGTTCGCTAAACTTTCGGGTTTAATAAAATTAAGCACCAACCGCGAACAATAGGTAAAGAGCGATACCAACACCGATCATCGCGATAGCATCAATAAGACCTGCTACGATGAACATTTTAACTTGCAATTGTGGTGCAAGTTCTGGTTGGCGAGCAGCAGATTCTAAGAATTTACCACCTAAAAGACCGAAACCAATAGCGGTACCTAGGGCACCCATTCCGATTAGTAGAGCAACTGCGATATATAACATTTTATGTCTCCGAGTTTTCGTAGTTAAAGTTTAAAGTTAAAGTTAAAGTTAAAAAAAACTATTAATGGTCTTCATGTGCCAAGCTTAAGTACACGATGGTCAACATCATGAAAATAAACGCTTGTAACGGCAGAACCAAAATATGGAATACAGCCCAAGGGAAATGCAGCGGTAACTGCCATAAACCAAGAGTTGCGATTAGAATAAATATTAATTCACTGGCGTATAAGTTACCGAACAAACGTAAAGCAAGTGATAACGGACGAGCGATTAATGTGACTGATTCTAAAATGAAGTTGACCGGAATAAATGCCCAATGGTTGAACGGTTGCATCGTTAATTCTTTAACGAAACCGCTGATGCCTTTGATCTTAATTGAATAATAAATAATTAAGAAAAATACACCCAACGCCAATGCGAAGGTCAAATTTAAATCTGTCGTTGGTACCGCTTTCATATATACATCATGCGGGTCCATACCAAATGCACTCGAACCGATAAATCCAGCAATACTTGGTAAAATATCTACCGGCACGAGATCCATCAAGTTCATCAGCAACACCCATACAAATATAGTTAGTGCTAGTGGCGCGATAACAGCATTTTTGCCATGAAATGTTTCTTTCACGTTTGAATTAACAAACTCGATCGTCATTTCAATAAATGCTTGCCCTTTAGTAGGTACACCCGTTGTTGCTTTACGAGCAGCGTTGGTGAAAACCCATAAGAAAAGAACACCCAAACCAATTGACCACAGAAGTGTGTCGATGTGCCATGACCAGAAACCTGCATCACTACAGGCTTTGTTGAATGCAATACCATTTTCGGTAGTACACATGACAGCATTGGTTAAATGGTGTTGGATATATTCAGTAGTAGTATATTCAGATGCCATTGTATAACCCACGTTTAATTAGAAATTGTTGATTGGCGTTTACTCATCCAAATAATACCGATGGTATGCGTCGCCGTTGTGACCGCAAATCCAATTAACATGAATACTGGTTGTAGCAGTGTTAATTGATATGCCAACACAAATAATATGATTGTCATTGCCAATTTTAGTTTTGAGCCTTGGCTAAAGCTCTTCATCACCAATTCTTTTTTGGTAGCGCCGGCAAACCGGAACGCGAAAAATGCAAAAACCATGCTGGGTAACACACTAATACCAGCGCCAAGCAAATATGACAGGCCTGCATAGGTGTTGAAAATAATTAGGCAAAACAGCGAACAAATCGCGATGACACAGAGTTGTAATTGGAATGTTTTTTTGGCTAGTATCTTTCCTTTACCAACCATTGAATACACCACATTAACTCTCTTACATTAAATCCTAACTTTAGCGGATGGAAGTATACTGAGACTGTGGATTATTTCAACTAATAAAGAACAATGATAATTATGATGGTGTGCATA
>JAQXDG010000088.1 GCA_029251505.1 Glaciecola sp.
TTATTAAAGGTAATCCAAGTATTGAGCAAGCAACGGTGAGTGGGGGACATTTATTTGTATTTGAAGAGCCGGAGTTAACCGCTGTACAAATTAGTGAATTTATACAACGGTTAGATTAGCTAGTGACGTTTAAGCCGTCGGTGTTGATGAAGCTGCTAAGGCTTCTAGCATATCAGGCGTGACTAGCACGACACCGGCACTGGATACTCTAAAACCTCTGGCACGGTCATGATCATGATTAACCCCAATTTCCATACCTTCAGGAATAATACAGCCACGGTCAAGAACCACTTTTTTAATCGTACAATGGCGACCGACTTCGACGTTAGGTAACATTACCGCTTCTTCGATATACGAATAAGAATGCACACGTACATTAGAAAAACATAAGCTGCGCTTTAATAATGAGCCTGAAATAATACACCCGCCCGATACGACTGAGTTGATGGCTTGACCACGACGGTCATCACTATCCCAGACAAATTTAGCGGGAGGAAGTTGTTCTTGGTAAGTCCAAATTGGCCACTCTTCGTCGTATAAGTTGAGGGCCGGTACTGGCTCAACAAGTTCCATATTCGCTTCCCAGAAGCTATCAATGGTACCCACATCGCGCCAATAGTTGTTCTTTTCACCGAGACCAAATTCAAACGCATTGACTTTTTGTTCTTTGATAATGGCAGGAATAATGTCTTTACCAAAGTCACGTTGTGAACCTTTGGTTTGTGAATCTTTTTCAAGTTGCTCGAATAAAAATTCAGTATCGAAAATATAGTTACCCATCGATGCTAAGCAATTTTCAGGGTCATCAGCTAATGGTGCTGGGACTTCAGGTTTTTCAGTAAAACTTGTGATGCTGTTGTTTTCATCAATGGCCATCACACCAAATGCGCCAGCAGCTTCTACACAAGGAACACGCATACAAGAAACCGTCATTTTAGCACCAGATTCAACATGCTTCGCCAGCATATTACCGTAGTCCATACGATAAATATGATCACCTGATAAAATCATGACATATTTAGGTAGTTCATCACGGATAATATCGATGTTTTGATAAACCGCATCAGCAGTGCCTTGATACCAGTCATCAGAAAAGCGTTGAGATGCTGGTAAAATCTCAATGGATTCGCCCAGTTCTTTTTTGAAGTGACCCCAACCACGAACGACGTGACGGATCAGCGAGTGAGATTTATACTGAGATAAAATCCCAATACGACGAATGCCTGAATTAATACAGTTAGACAATGGGAAATCGATAATTCTGAATTTACCACCAAAATAAACGGCAGGTTTAGCACGCCATTGAGTTAATTCATGAAGACGTGAACCTCGCCCCCCTGCTAGTACTAAAGCATAGGTATCGCGTGTTAAATTACTAATATATCGAGGGCTATTGTTATGCATAACTGGTTCCTTGTGTGCTAACATAATTAGAAAAATTATAGTATAGTATTTTGGTACTTGATACTAGTCAAAATTAAGTTAATAGATTGAAAAATATGTAGTATGACAAATACTTAGCAATATATTATTACGGGCTAATCGCTATATTTACGGCTGATGCTGGTCTGATATTGAGGGTTTGCAATATAGGTTTACTAGCGGCAATCAAGGCTGGTAAATCTATTCCGGTTGCCATCCCCATACCATTAAGCATATATACCAGATCTTCAGTCGCTAAGTTACCACTTGCCCCATGAGCATAAGGGCATCCGCCTAGGCCGGCAGCGCTGGTATCGACAATACGTACGCCTGCATTAATGGCTGTTAATACATTGGCTAATGCTTGGCCGTAGGTATTGTGAAAGTGTACCGCAAGGCTCGCTATAGGCACTACGTCGCTAACAGCCGCGATTAGTGCGTTCGTTTGCGTCGGTGACCCGACGCCAATTGTGTCGCCTAACGAAATTTCATAACAACCTAATTGATATAATTGAGCTGCGATGTTGACGACGTCTTTTAAGGGGACGTTGCCTGAATATGGACAGCCCATTACAGTAGATACATAACCGCGTACTGGTATTGAATGCGCTTGAGCATAAGCAATAACAGGGGTGAAGCGGTTTATACTTTCGGCAATGCTGCAATTGATATTCTTTTGCGTAAACGCTTCCGACGCGGCTCCAAATATGGCGACTTCATCGACACCGCTCGCAATAGCTTGTATTACGCCATTCATGTTGGGGGTTAACGCTGAGTAGGTAACGCCCGGTTTTCTATGTATTTGGGTTAACACCTCATCCGAATTGGCCATTTGTG
The DNA here is from genome assembly GCA_029251505.1 of Glaciecola sp. Taxonomy (GTDB): domain Bacteria; phylum Pseudomonadota; class Gammaproteobacteria; order Enterobacterales; family Alteromonadaceae; genus Opacimonas. The sequence continues at coordinate 2,260 of JAQXDG010000088.1, forward strand.
GGACCCATTTAGGTGACACAAAACTGCCCACTTCAATGCGCTTACAACCAGCTTGTGCTAACGCCTCAATAAACTGTACTTTATCGGTGGTTGTTAAACTTGTGGCTTCGTTTTGTAGGCCATCGCGAGGACCTACTTCTACGATGGATACAGCATTACTCATATATCATCCTCTGCTACAAAATTGACGACAGTGACTCCACCTGATACGAGTGCTCCGGTTTGATAGAACACTTCTGTAATTTCACCCGAACAAGGAGCCACAATATTATGCTCCATCTTCATCGCTTCAATGACCATGACGGTGTCGCCTTTTTGAATGTGACAAGGCGGCGTAATCGGAATATGCACAACGGTACCATTCATAGGCGCTACAAAGGCATGATCTTGTGAACTGCTGTGTTCACCCAGATCCGGTTGTACCAATTTAATCGAATATTGCTGACCGGCATACAGTATAGCCCAATGATGACACGAAAATTCACAGGCATAGATGGGGGTCCGCTGATGATTGATTGTCGTCATATAATGATAAGGCTGTGCCGTCGCTTCCAGTTCAACATGATGGCTGTGATGTTCATGTACGATAGTATATTGGCAGCCGTCTTTATCATTTTTTTGACTGTTCGGTAGATCCAAGCGACGACTAACGCTTGCGGAGAATGTCACATCAGCATCTGCGCATAAATGCATCTGCATTAACCTTGTATGGGATAGATTTGCGCGCCAGTTAGCTGGAATGGTGCTATTCGCTTGATGCATTGTCTTTTGAGTGTGTAGGATCAGAGCGGCAAGTCCGACAATTACTTGCGGCGGCGGAGCGAATTGTTGTGGCAATAACTCAGCGTAATAATCAGCAATAAAATGCGTACTAACTTGACCCCTTACAAACGCAGGATGGGATAAAATAACCTGTAAAAATCCTAGATTCGTGGTCACCCCTGCAATAAAAAACTGCTGTAATGCTTGTTGGCAGCGTTGTAGTGCTTCTTGACGATGACGTCCTTTGCAAATCAATTTGGCAAACATAGGATCATAATAAATACCGATCTCATCACCTTGGATAACACCGCTATCCACTCGCACATCGGTATTCGATTCAGGCGGTTGGTATGCCTGTAACATTCCAGTCGCAGGTAAAAAATTATCATTAGGGTTTTCTGCGTAAACACGCACTTCAATCGCATGACCAGTACAAGTCAGTTGTGCTTGTGACTTGGGCAACACATCATGGTTTGCTACCGCAAGTTGCCATGCGACTAAATCTTCGTTGGTGATCATCTCGGTAACAGGGTGCTCGACTTGCAGACGTGTATTCATTTCCATGAAATAAAACTGTTCATTACTGTCCAACAAAAATTCAACTGTCCCCGCACCGACATAATCAATAGCCAATGCAGCATTCACCGCTGCGATTCCCATTTTTTGTCGCAAAGCATCACTCAAACCCGGGGCAGGGGCTTCTTCTACGATTTTTTGATGACGACGTTGGACGGAACAATCTCGATCAAACAAATACACTCCATTGCCATGACGGTCACAAAATATTTGAACTTCGATATGGCGAGGTTGAGCAATATATTTTTCGACTAACATGTGAGCATCAGCAAAACTAGCCATTGCTTCCCGTTGAGCAGCATCGAGTGCCGCCGAAAACTCAGAGGCGATGTTAACAATGCGCATGCCTTTTCCACCGCCACCGGCTGAGGCTTTAAGTATTACTGGATAGCCAATCTTGTCAGCCTCAGCTTGCAATAATGCAGGTGCTTGTTCATCACCGTGATAACCAGGGACAAGCGGAACCTGTGCTTGATGCATGATCGTTTTGGCTTGTGATTTTGAGCCCATGCTTCTTAACGCGTATTCATCCGGTCCGACAAATATTATTTTATGTTCAGCACACGTGCGTGCAAAGTCTGCATTTTCAGATAAAAACCCATAACCTGGATGCACCGCATCGGCATTTGCTGCACGGGCAACAGCAATGATTTTATCACTACATAAATAACTTTGATTAACGGCTGACTCACCAATAAACCAAGCTTCATCGGCGAGCAATACATGCTGTGCATGGGTATCGGCCTGAGAATACACGGCAATTGTGTGGATCCCTAATGCTTGAGCGGTGCGGATAATACGACAAGCAATTTCGCCACGGTTAGCAATTAATAAACGTGTAATCATTGCTTTAGTCCTGTTGCCAGTTGGCTTTTCGCTTGGTAAAAAACGCATTAAGTCCTTCTTGGCCTTCTTCTGAAACGCGGATAGTTGCGATAGTTGCAGCTGTTTTTTGCATTAATGTCGCGTCGATATGTTGACCATCGCACATATCAACTAATTGTTTTGTCATCGCTAAAGCCTGTGGACTGGCGGCACGAAATTTTTGAATAAACATAGTAACGGTTTGATCTAGATCTTCTTCGCTGACGACTTCACTTAACAAACCAATGCGGCGTGCACGTCTGGCTGAAAAGACTTCTGCCGAAAGCATATAGCGTTTAGCATGGCGCGTACCGATCGCCTTAATGACATACGGAGCTATGGTCGCGGGTGCTAACCCCAGTAAAACTTCACTCAAACAAAACTTACTTAGTTTGGTACCTACAGCGACATCACAACAGGAGATTAACCCAACGGCACCGCCAAAGGCTGCGCCATTAATGCGGGCTATAGTGGGTTTGTTTAGGGTATAAAGTTGGTTTAACATCAATGCGAGTTGCATCGCATCTTTATGGTTAGTTTCATAGTCATAGTTGACCATTTTTTTCATCCATTGAAGATCTGCTCCAGCACAAAATGACGCACCTGATGCGCTTAACACCACAACTCTAGCTGTTTTATCGCGGTGTGCCATGACAAAGGCATCCATCAGTTCAGCAATCATTTCTTCATTAAACGCATTATGCTTATCTGGGCGATTGAGCGTAATCGTTATCACGCCGTGTGCGTCTTTTTGGTATGTTATTAAATTTGTCATGTGTGTTATCTCTAAATGATGATTCGTGTAATCTACATCCGAAACACACCAAATTGCGTATCAGCAATCGGTGCATTTAAAGCGATATGTAAGCTCATGGATAATACAATCCGTGTATCCGCTGGGTCTATTACTCCATCATCCCACAACCGCGCTGACGCATAGTAGGGATGACCTTGATGTTCATAATCGTCAATAATAGGTTGCTTAAAAGCGTGTTGTTCGGCAGGGCTCCATGGCGGCTGTTGGGCTTGCTCTAATTGATCTGCCTTGACTTGTGCTAATACACCCGCAGCTTGTTCACCACCCATAACGGATATACGGGCATTAGGCCACATAAACAAAAAACGCGGATCATAAGCACGGCCACACATACCATAGTTACCGGCACCAAAGGAACCACCGATCAAGACCGTTAGCTTAGGTACCTTAGCGCAAGCGACAGCGGTCACCATTTTAGCGCCATGTTTGGCGATACCACCGGCTTCATACTGTTGACCGACCATAAATCCAGTGATGTTTTGTAAAAAGACTAATGGGATTTTTCGTTGTGCACATAATTCAATAAAGTGAGCGCCTTTTTGGGCAGATTCTGAAAATAAAATCCCATTATTAGCGACAATACCTACCATAAACCCATCAATACGGGCAAATCCAGTAATAAGGGTAGTACCATACAAAGCTTTGAATTCTTGAAATGCGGAGTCATCGACGATCCGCGCAATAACTTCACGCACATCGTAGGTTTGTCGGGCATCTTTGGGAATAATGCCATAAATTTCACGGCTGTCATAACGTGGTGAAATACTTGCTGTTCGGTCGATATAAGTTGCTTTAGGGCGATTAAGTTGACATACCACATCTCGAGCAATACTTAATGCATGCTGATCATTGTTAGCTAAATGATCAACAACGCCGGAAGTGCGACAATGGACATCACCACCACCTAATGCTTCTGCGCTAACAATTTCCCCCGTAGCCGCCTTTACCAATGGAGGACCACCAAGAAATATCGTTCCTTGTTCTTTGACTATAATCGATTCATCCGCCATCGCTGGTACATAAGCACCACCGGCTGTACACGACCCCATAACAATAGCTATTTGTGGAATGTTGTGTGCTGACATGTTGGCTTGATTAAAGAATATGCGCCCAAAATGTTCTTTATCGGGAAATACGTCATCTTGGCGAGGTAAGTTTGCACCGCCAGAGTCCACCAAATATAAACAGGGTAAATGGTTTTCAGCAGCAATCGTTTGTGCGCGTAGGTGTTTTTTCACGGTCAAAGGATAATAAGTTCCGCCTTTAACGGTAGCATCATTTGCCACAATCATACATAAGGTGCCACTGACCCAGCCAATTCCAGCAACCACGCCAGCACAAGGAACGTCGTCATCATATACATGAAGAGCGGCGAGTTGACCTATTTCTAAAAACGCGGAGCCCGGATCCAGTAAAGCATCAATCCGATCTCGAACTAATAATTTACCTCTAGCGGTATGTTTTGCTCGAGCATATTCGGTGCCCCCTAATGCTTGTGTAGCAATCGTCGCTCGCAAATCATCGACTTGTTGTTGCATATGTGCGGCATTTTCTGCAAATTGTGCCGAGTTACTTTGGATTGCTGACCTAAAAGATGTGTGACTCATCGTTATTTAGATTCCTGAAATAGTTCACGCCCAATTAACATTCGTCTTATTTCTGAGGTGCCTGCACCTATTTCATATAACTTAGCATCGCGTAAAATTCGACCGGTCGGGTATTCGTTGATATAGCCGTTGCCGCCTAATAATTGAATCGCATCTAGCGCCAGTTTAGTCGCTAATTCCGCAGCGTACAAAATGGCGCCTGCTGCATCTTTGCGTGTGGTTTCACCTCGATCACATGATTTGGCAACAGTATACACATACGCACGCGCCGCATTCATTTGAGTATACATATCTGCGACTTTGCCTTGAACAAGTTGAAACTGACCAATTGACTGGCCAAATTGCTGGCGGTCGTGAATATATGGCACCACCATATCCATGCTCGCTTGCATGAGTCCTAATGGGCCACCAGATAATACGAGACGTTCATAATCGAGTCCTGACATCAATATTTTTACGCCACCACCAACATCACCTAAAATATTACAAGCAGGGACCACACAATCTTCAAATACCAGTTCGCAGGTGTTTGAACTGCGCATACCAAGCTTATCGAGTTTTTGTGCTTGACTAAAACCAGGTGAGCCTTTTTCAACAATAAAAGCAGTGATGCCTTTTGAACCTGCAGTCATATCGGTTTTGGCGTAGATCACAAACACATGCGCATCAGGGCCATTCGTGATCCACATTTTATTACCATTTAAGACATACTGATCACCTTTTTTTTCTGCACGCAACTTCATACTAACCACATCGGAACCGGCGTTAGGCTCACTCATTGCCAACGCACCGATATGTTCGCCTGACACTAATTTAGGTAAATAGGCTTGACGTTGAGCCGGTGTGCCATTTTTAAATATTTGGTTTACGCATAAATTAGAGTGAGCACCGTAACTCAAGCCGATACCACCGGAGGCACGTGATATTTCTTCCATCGCAACAGTGTGCGCTAGATAACCCATATCGACACCACCAAATTCTTCACTCACGGTGATCCCTAATAATCCGAGATCGCCCATCTTACGCCATAAGTGATTGGGGAATTGATTATCGGCATCCGCTTGTGCGGCTAATGGAGCGATTTCACCTTGAGCAAATTGATACACACTGTCACGCAACATATCTATATCTTCACCTAAACCAAAATTGAGGGTCGGGTAGGACGTATTCATATTATTCTCCAATAACGGGCTGACTTAAGCCTTGTAATTCTTCGCGACACCGCATCTCGACGTCATTAAGTTCACTTAATACAGTATGTATGTCGGTGAGTTGTTGTTCTAATATCGCGCGTTTTTGTTCAGTTAATATGAGCATCTTTTCCAACTGTGCGGTTGAGTTCGGATTGATGTCATAGAGTGCAAATACATTTTTGATTTCGGTTAATGAAAACCCTAATCGTTTACCACGTAATATCAACGTTAATCTAATTCGGTCTTTGGCGTAATAAATGCGTTGTTGCCCGTTCCTTATTGGATGGAGCAGGCCCTGCTCTTCATAAAATCGTATCGCTCGCGCGGTTATATCAAATTCTTTGGCTAATTCGCCGATTGAGATGGTGTCATCTGCGGTGTTTAACATGGCTACACTTCATTAACATTTGTTATCTTTTTAATTTACATCAGGTTGACGTTAACGTAAAGTGAAATTACGTAAGTTAAAACAAATATTATTCGCACAAGGATTTTGGCTATGACGCAAGATAAAGTAGTTATTGTGGCTGCTCAGCGCACTTCGATTGGCTCATTTATGGGGCAGTTTTCCAATGTCAGTGCTCCACAGTTAGGGGCGAGTGTCATCAAAGCATTGGTACAGAAACACGCCGCTACACTAACACCTGACATGATTGATGACGTAATCATGGGATGTGTTCTACCTGCGGGAATAGGGCAAGCACCAGCTCGACAAGCTACATTATATGCAGGGTTGCCCGTCAGTGTTGGCGCCCTGACGATTAATAAGGTCTGTGGTTCAGGATTAAAAGCCGTCATGCTCGGGACGGACTTGCTCCATGCCAACAGTGCGCAAATCATTATTGCTGGTGGCATGGAATCAATGAGCCAAGCGCCCTATATACTGCCTAAAGCACGCCAAGGATTACGTATGGGGCATGGAAAAGTCCTAGATCATATGTTCGTCGATGGTTTAGAAAACGCTTATGACGGCAACGCAATGGGATGTTTTGCCCAAGCAAAAGCAGATGAGCTGGAGATGACTCGTTTGGGTATGGATGAGTTTGCATTAGCGTCATTAGCCAAAGCGCAAGCAGCCATCGCTTCTGGTGCGTTTAAAGAAGAAATTACATCGGTAATTATATCCAGCAAACAAGGTGAGGAGCGGGTGAGTATCGATGAATCACCGCTTAACGCTAACCCTAACAAAATCCCACATTTAAAGCCTGCGTTTAGTGTGGATGGTACTATTACCGCCGCAAACTCAAGTTCCATATCCGATGGTGCGGCAGCTGTTATGCTCATGACGCAATCTAAAGCTGATGATTTAGCGATAACGCCATTGGCTGAAGTCGTGGCACATGCCAGTGTTGCGTTGACTCCTGAAGCATTTACGATCGCGCCTATCTATGCAATTGAGGCGTTACTTGAAAAAACACAATGGCAAATCGCCGATGTAGACTTGTTTGAAATCAATGAAGCCTTTGCTATGGTGACGATGGCATGTGTAAACGCGCTTAAAATACCACTCGACAAAGTCAATATACATGGTGGAGCGTGTGCGTTAGGACATCCAATAGGGGCATCGGGAGCACGCATCTTGGTCACTTTAATTCATGCCTTACACTTACAGGGGAAAAGTAAAGGCATTGCGTGTTTATGTATTGGCGGTGGAGAAGCTGTCGCCGTCGCGATTCAAGTCATTTAATTATCATTTAACTCTTGCAAGTGATTGCCGATAAAAGGCATTATAATTGCTGTATTTACTCATGAAATAGGATTGGACATTTGAGTGACTCGACGTCTTCTAATGTGAATGACAAGATTGCGCTACTAGAGCGCAGGATTTTACGCGAGAAAAAATCACGCCAAATGGCAGAACAATTACTCGCAGAAAAATCACGAGAAATTTACGCGTCGAATCAAATGCTCAAAGACGCGTTATTAGAAAGCGAACAAAAACGTGATGAGCTGCAATTTTTACTCAGTACCAGTGGTAGTTTATCGCTAAGTGGTAATAACGAAAACCTCCTTACTAACGTAACCGAACTGACTTGTACTTTTTTACATGCGGTCTGGGGGATAAGTGCTGTGCAAATCAAGAGTAATTCCACCTTTGATATTTACACACCTATTTGTGATCGCAATAAACACTGGACTAACAATACAGCATTTATTCAACAAATTAACGCGCAGTTAGCACAGCATCCGGCGTCTAAAGAGTGGAATATCATCGATGTGAACCACAGTGCAATTTATCCGCATACGTTAAAAATGATGTTTTGCAGCAAGCCTATCGATGAAGGTAGCGTTTTATTGTCCGCGTTTTTTCTCAAACAAGAACCTAATTCATCAGAAACACTCGACGCATTGACGATTATTCAACGCCAAGTGAGAACGTTTTTAATCGCGCGTAAAAACGGTACTGTCATATCCGAAACCAAAGATAATCTCAATATTATTACCCAACAGTTATCCAGTGCTAAGTCTCAGTTAATGCAATCAGAGAAGATGGCCTCACTTGGCCAACTTGCCGCGGGTATTGCGCATGAAATTAATAACCCTGTGGGATATATTCGTTCTAATTTAGAAGTTCTATCCAGTCACATACAAGATATAAGTGCATTTATGGCTGCGACTAAAGCGGTTATAGCTGAACAAAAACTCATTAACGATGAGCGCTATATGGGGTTAGTGAAAAAATACGATATGGAATACATCATTGAAGATACGGATGATATTGTTACGTCAAATATTGAAGGGGTCGATCGTATTTCTGAAATTGTGAATGGACTAAAAACGTTTTCACATCAAGGTGAAACCGATTTTTCTGCTTTGCCTATTGGGCAAATTGTTTCAGCAGCGTTAAACGTCGTGAAAAATGAAGTAAAATACAAACATGACGTCCAACATATTCTCAATGAACAAGATATTTTTATCTTTGGTAAGCTAGGTCAACTGCAGCAAGTGTTTGTGAATTTATTTGTGAATGCAGCCCAGGCAATGCCTGATGGCGGCTCGATTAAGATTGAATATGTGTTAGGAAGCAAAAGTTGTCAGATTTTGGTGAGTGATACCGGTAGTGGGATGTCTTCGACTACACAAAAGCAATTATTTGACCCTTTTTATACCACCAAACCGGTGGGTGAAGGCACCGGTTTAGGTTTATCTATTTCTTACTCCATCATTGAGTCACATAAAGGCACCATAGACGTTGAATCAACAGAAGGTGTTGGTACGACCTTTATCATTACTTTACCATTAGCGAGTAAAGTGCTGCGTTAACTCAACTAACTTGGCTTGGATCTGCTGGGTTTGAAGATTATCTTGGTATTGTTGGTGCGTAAACCGGCGATAACCAGCAAGTAAGGTATACCAACTCAATGTGGGATAATACGTCTGCATTTTTCTATCCACCAGCAGTTGATGTAAGTCACCACCACGATCCCAACAAGCCAAAACGGCTTGTAAATTTTCTGATGTAACCACTTTGTCACGACAATCTTCCCAGTACTGAGGCGTGTCAGTAGTGTCAGCTGTGCCATCAAAATGGAGGCTAGAATTGCTGCTTGCGTATTTCTGTGACATGCGCACATGCGTTAATTGATTGCACGCATAATGCGCCACTATGTAATCGCGTATCCCTTCAAACCGCGCATTAATGTTGTCGTTAAACTGTTCTTGATAGTTGGTGGTGAATCTACCTGCAGTAAATGCACCAATAAATTGGGTCACTGTTTCTTGAACTAGGTGTAACGCTGTTGCTTCAAGGGGTTCTATAAAACCCTGCGATAAACCAACGGCAATTGTATTCCCAACCCAGTGCTGTGCCAAACGTCCTACTTTCATTGAGAGGTGCCGCGCGGGGATCTTATCGTCAATATTTAAATGTTGTCGTAATACATGCTCAGCTTCATCTGCTGTGCAATATTGACTGCTATACACATAGCCATTACCAATACGCGAGGTTAATGGAATACGCCATGCCCATCCACAGGGCAGTGCTGTTGCGGTTGTTTGTGGCAGTTCTTGCTCCTCACGCTGCGTAGGGATAGCGACTGCGCGGTCATTAAATAAATTATCTGAGTAAGGAATAAATTCAGTTCCCAAGGTTTCTTGAATTAATTTACCAGCAAAACCGGTACAATCAAAAAACCAATCACTGTTAAATAATTGCCCTTGTTCATCGGTAACAGACACAATGGTGTTTGCTTGATGTTGAATACTATCAATCGTCGTAGCAATGACCTGTATACCTTGTTGAGTCCCATGAGCTTTGAGAAATTGACCGAGTTTCGCTGAATCAAAATGGTAGCCATTATTCGTCTTTAATTCTGGGTGTTCATGTGCTGGTGTTTTATTTTGTTGGGCTAAGGTCGTCGTTAAAAAATAGAGATCAGGATGAGGCATCGCAGGGTATCCAGCCAACATCGTATGTACTTGTTGCAGGAAAAAGCGCCCGCTGTTGTGATCTTGGTTAGACGGAAACGGATGGAAGTAATGATCATATTGTGGATGAACCAAATCAGTCCACCCGTTGAAACGTATGCCATGTTTAAAGGTCGCATCACATCTGGGCATCCATGTTTGTTCTGCAATTCCTAAAATATCGAAAAACACTTTTAGTTGCGGCGTTGACCCTTCGCCAACACCAATAATCCCAATACTGGGTGATTCAATCACCCTAATCGTAAAACCGTGTTGGTGCAGCTGATGATGCAATAAATTTGCCGTCATCCAACCTGCACTTCCGCCGCCGACGACGGTGATGATTTGATTGTTCATCGTCTCTGTACCTAAATATGGATAAAACATTATACCTAGTTACCTTGCTAAATAACCTGAATACGTATGCATGAATTTGTCGGAATACCCTCTTATAGTTTACATTGTTGAGCTGATTATCGTTATGTCTCACTAGGCGCCCATTTATGTTTCCATTGAATCACGCAATATCCTTAATAAAGGCTACCGCACTCAGGTGTCTATCGCTGTCTTTATTAGTGAGCTCAATAAATGTTGCTACTGCCCAACCCGAGCATTCCGCCGTGCATATTGACCCGCCCAATTGGTGGGTAGGGATGCATAACAAACACGTTGAGTTGTTACTCAATGCCGATAATTTAGCATTTCCAATTACTGAATATGACATTAACTTGTCAAGTAAACAGGTCAAAATCCAATCGATCACTGTGCCTGAAGCCGCTCAATATTTATTGATTAACCTAGCGATTAGCCAAACAGCACCGGCTCAAACATTAACCTTTTCGTTAACCCATCCAAATAGTCATAAGGTTCAAGTCACCTATGAGTTATTGGCCAGAGCCGAAGGATCTGCACAAAGGGCGGGGTTTAATGCAAAAGATGTCATCTATTTGATTGCACCTGACCGGTTTGCCAATGGTGATCCAAGTAATGATAGTGTTGATTCAATGCTCGAAACCGTCAATCGTGATTATAAAGGCGGCCGTCATGGTGGTGACATTCAAGGCATGATTGATCATCTTGATTACATCGCTGACATGGGATTTACGCAAATTTGGACCATGCCTTTATTAGAAAACGATATGGAAAGATATTCTTATCACGGCTACTCGACGACGGATTTTTTTCAAATTGATCCTCGTTTTGGTTCCAATTCCCTGTATAGAGAATTTGTCAGTCAAGCACGTGAACAAGGTATAGGTGTCATTAAAGATGTCATACTCAATCACATGGGCTCTAATCATCCATGGATGAGTAACATGCCTGCGCTTGATTGGATCAATCATGGAACTGAGTTTGTTCCCACGACCCATACCAGAGAAGCTTTGCATGATCCTCATGGCGTGCAATCGGATATTGATGACTTTGCCCAAGGTTGGTTTGTCGATACGATGCCGGATATGAACCAACAAAATCCCCACATGGCGACCTATTTAACCCAATATGCGATTTGGTGGGTTGAGTACGCAGGATTGTCAGGGTTAAGAGTCGATACATACTCTTACTCAGATAAGGCTTTTTTATCTGCATGGACTCAAGCCGTCATGGCTGAGTATCCTAATCTTAATATTGTTGGAGAAGAGTGGTCAGTTAATCCAGCAATTACGGCATATTGGCAGACAGGCTCGCCACGCTATGATGATTATCAATCCGCATTGCCGAGTGTCATGGATTTTCCCTTACAAGTTGCATTAGGTCAGGCGTTAGTTGATGAGGATACATGGGCAACCGGTTTACGTAAAATATATGACTCGTTAGCCAGTGATTTTTTATATGGTGATCCGTACAACCTTGTTGTTTTTGGCGATAACCATGATATGAATCGCATCATGCCCCAGTTAAACAATGATGAGTCTAAGTTTATGATGGCGATGAAGTTCTTGCTAACCACTCGCGGTATTCCGCAAATTTTCTATGGCACCGAGTTTGGCATGACCGATAACGGTGGCGGCGATCATGGTCTCTTACGTGCTGATTTTCCTGGTGGTTGGCAAGGTGATCGTGTTAACGCATTTACTGGAAAAGGGCTTGATGCTCAGCAACAACGGATCCAACAAACCCTACGCAAATTATTAAATTGGCGCAAACAAACTCCGGCAATTACCGCAGGGAAACTGACTCAATATGCACCCCGAGATGGCATTTATGTGTATTTTAGGCATATAGATACCCATGCGAAGAAGCAAACAATAATGGTGGTGCTGAATAAGAACTCGAACAACATTGACTTGTCATTAACGCGTTTTTCACAGATGTTACCGCTTGAAAATAGCAGGGCAACATTGGTGAATATTGAGACCAATGCCTCTTTAAGATTAGACCAATCTTTAAGGCTTGATGCTAATAGTGTCAGTATTTTTGAATTACAACCATCAGCAGCAACATCCAATACTAATACATCAAATTAAGAATAAATGAGGACAAAATGAGTACAACACATCAGCCCCAGCCAGAGTTGAAATTTTGGCAAGTTTGGAACGTGAGTTTCGGTTTTTTAGGCGTCCAGTTTGGCTTTGCATTGCAAAATGCCAATGTCAGCCGGATCTTATCTGACCTGGGGGCTGACTTACATTCGTTGTCTTTATTTTGGTTGGTCGCACCCATTATGGGGTTATTGGTACAGCCGTTAGTTGGTGCAGCCTCTGACCGCACATGGAATGGGTTAGGGCGACGTAAACCATTTATTTTAGCCGGTGCGATTGCTGCGGCGATTGGCATGTTATTGATGCCAAATGCGCCCTTGTTTGTTGCTTTCATGGCACCGATGTTGTTTGGTGCATTAATGTTAGCGTTGATGGATGCGTCATTTAATGTGTGTTTCCAGCCGTTTCGTGCCTTAGTGTCGGATATGGTACCTGCATCGCAACGCAATGTCGGTTATTCGATTCAATCGTTATTAATCAATATTGGTGCGGTAGTCGGTTCAATATTACCGTTTTTATTAACGAACATTATTGGCTTAGATAATACGGCGTCAAAAGGCGAGGTGGCCCAATCAGTGGTCTGGGCATTTTATATCGGCGCAACCGTATTACTCAGTACGGTGTTATGGACAGTACTTCGCACCAAAGAATATGCACCCAAAGATTATTATGCCTACAACGGCATGGATGCTGAAAAAGTCAGTGCAGCCCAAACTAAAGATAAAAGCAAACCAATTGGACAAAAATTGGCTGAATTTTTTAGTTTAGTTAAAACCATGCCTCCGATAATGCGCCAACTTGCGGTGGTGCAGTTTTTCTCATGGTTTGCGTTGTTTATCATGTGGGTTTATACCATGCCGGCAATAACCCAACATATTTGGGCGGTAGAGGTGAAATGGTTTGATCCGGATTATCTCAATGCTATTGGTCAAGTTCCACAACATATCATTGATGCTAAAGGCGCGGCAGGAGACTGGGTAGGGATCTTGTTTGCTGCATACAGTGTATTTGCTGCTGTGTTCTCGGTCTTTTTAGCCCGTCTTGCTGATACCTTTGGACGGAAAACCATATATGCCGGCGCATTAGTCTTGGGCGGTTTGTCGTATATGTCGTTTATGCTGTTTACGGATCTGACCCCAACACATGTTGATTTATTGATCACCGACGTCACCGTACCCGCTGGTGCAGTGAATTTGTTATTACCTATGATTGGTGTAGGCATTGCGTGGGCAGCAATTTTAGCGATGCCTTATGCGATGTTAGCTGGGGCACTGCCTGCGGATAAAACCGGCGTGTATATGGGGATCTTTAACTTTACGATCGCTGTGCCACAAATCGTATCGGGTTTGCTTTCAGGGTGGATTTTATCCAGCGTATTTGATAATAATGCCTCGTACATTATTGTTGTTGCTGGCATATCCATGCTCTGTGGTGCTATCGCCGTTTTATTTGTTACCGACAAAAATTCATAATTTAAGGAACGTTTTTATATGCAAGTTTCATTATTAACACAACGTATTCGTCTTGCTTGTCTCAGCGCAGCAATGCTTGGCATAATGGGCTGTGCTGCGACGTATTCACCTGATAGCACTAACACCACAACTAACACCATAACTACTGTTCACACAGCCTTTCCTGAATTTTATGGTACCAAAGAAGCCTTCGCTAAAGAGGCAATGTATTTTGTCGTGACTGATCGCTTTGTGGATGGTGA
>JAQXDG010000119.1 GCA_029251505.1 Glaciecola sp.
TGATCCAAGGCAAGAAAAAAACACCCATAGTGTTTGGCTTAAGTGACGGACACCACATTAAACCAACGAATATTGCTCAAATCAAACGCATGAACATTTTACTACCCGATGCCTCATTACTGCCTTTAGAGATGATTGCAGATATTTCTTTTAAGCAAGGTCCGATTTTAATTGAACGAGAAAATAGTAATCGCTTTGCTGTCGTAACGTCTAATGTCACTGGGCGCGACATTGTGAGTTTTGTTGATGAATTACAGCTCAATGTAAATCAACAGATTACTTTACCGGTAGGCTATAGCATTACCTTTGGAGGCGAGTTTGAAAATCAACAACGCGCGACGAATAATCTATTATTGGTTGTTCCCATGGCATTAGGGTTGATTTTAATTATTTTGTTCACCACTTTTGGTTCGCTGGCTAAAGCGAGTTTGATTTTAGCGAATATTCCCTTTGCCATTATGGGGGGCATTATCGCGTTGTATCTTAGTGGTGAGTTTTTGTCGGTTCCTGCGTCGGTAGGATTTATCGCCTTGTTAGGTGTGGCAGTATTAAATGGAGTGGTCATGCTCAGTTACTTTGAGCAAACGAAGGCGCAAGTCCAAGATTTGTCATTACGGGTGGTCAATGGCGCTAAACAGCGTTTGCGTCCGGTATTGATGACCGCATTAACCGCGATGTTTGGGTTGATGCCATTAGTGATTGCTACAGGACCTGGCGCGGAGATCCAAAAACCGTTAGCGATAGTGGTCATTGGGGGCCTTTTTACTTCTACTTTTACCACGTTATTTTTAATCCCTGTATTTTATATTTGGTTGGAGAAACGTTATGCAAACTGAGCAACAAGGCTTGATCTTAATGGCGGTGGTACCGGAACTACTAAAAGATGATGTAGTAGATGTATTAATGGGGCTAGAGATGATTAGCGGATTCAGTTTGTTTAACATCCAAGGCTTTAGTAAAGAACATAGTCAGTATAGTATCCGCGAACAAGTTGAGGGGTATAGAGGATTTTATCGTTTTGAGATTGTGCATTCGCAACTACACACGTCTGTCGTGTTAGAGGTATTAAAACAGGTGTCTCAAGGACAGATCCGTTATTGGCTAGTCCCGATAATACAGCAAGGCATCATATAAAAACGGTGCGGTCGGTGTGCTTCGTTGTCTGACTACATTAGGCTTCAGTATTAATTGACTGATGACCGTGCCAGTTTTCTGGGAATTTGCCTTGCAGTACATAGGAAAAGGCAATGAGCTCAGCCACGACAATAAAGATTTCTTGTGGCACGCTTTGTCCAATCTCAAGCGAATTAAGCACTTCGGCTAAATGTGGATCTTCATGAATCAACACGCCATGTTCTCGTGCTAATGCGATGATTTCTTCCGCCAGCACATTCTCACCTTTGGCGACAACGGTAGGAGCTGAGTTATGTTGTGGATCATATCTCAGTGCGGCGGCATGCTTCGTGTATGCACCTGCTTTGCTACCTGAAGAGTGGGATTTCATATCGAACCCTCGTTTTCTGGACGAATGGGCTTAGGCCAATCGACTAAGCTATCATTAATCACACCTTGATAAGCCGGTTGTGCATCAACCGTAAATCCTAACTGTCGTAACCGTTGTTCTAATAGCTGTTTGTGCTGGTTGATATTATCTAATAATGAGTGAGTTGAACCATATAATGAAATATTAACAGTATGTGCCTGTAAGGTTGCTTTGGCTAATAACGTTCCTTGCGGTTCGCCATGTTTATCGTTAGGGTTGGCGATATTAAATTGTAGAGAAATATGCCATTTATTGCCCTGTTGCTCTACGTGGTTGGATTGCTCTGATTCAGCCTGTTGCTCTTGTTTGATTAATAATTGGATGGGTTGTTTAGATCCAGATAAAAAATTGGGCAACGAAAAATATTGACTGTCAGGGTGTTGGGCTTGCCATTCCATACTCACTGGTTGGTGCAAGCTATGACCGGTTAATAAACGCGTGATCCCTTTAAGCAACTCGGTTGCTGGATCGAGATTGACCTCAGGAGTCTTATTGTTCGATGGTATTGTCATATTGGCTGCGTCTACTGTTGTGGTTCTGCTCATCGCTATACTCTGCGCCATGAGCTGACTCAATGGCTTGATGAGACCGCTAGGTAATGCAATATCAGTGGATTTTGTCGCAGTAGCCAGCCGTACTATCATGGTCTGAGTTTCACGGATGTTTTCTAGGCTCTTTTCCGGAAAATTTGTTGCTGTCCCAGCTTGCGCTAAAGAGCGTTCATTCGACGCAGGGGAAATCGATAATTTATCAAGTTGTGGCGCTAAAGTTATGGATGATTTAGGGGAAGTTAATGCATCCAGAAATGGTTTGGTATCTTGGCGATTGATGTGCTGCAAGATTGGGGTTAATTCGCTTTTAGACAATGACAATTTTCCGCCATGGAGTTGATTCACAGCTTTCAACAATGTCTGTGTTGCCACATGTTGAGTGTCTAGGCTACTTGCAATGATGTGTTTATTCACTGCTAATTGCACATCCACAAATCTAGATTCAATAGGTGTTACGATCTGAGCAGGTGTTGGCTGTTTATGCTGTGCGTCAATTGTCAAAATAGGCGTAACGGTGATACCCGTTTTATTGAGGTGGTTGACTAACGTCTGTAACCCATCAGGAAGCCGTTTTAGTGGGACATTTACCACTTTATCTAGCGGGGCAATAAAGAGTGATAGCAGATTTGCCAACGGTTTATTGGTGCCTTGTATTTGCCCCGATAGTGTTAATTGGTTTGCCTGCACTAGCAGCGCTAATGCAATTTGAGTACGTTGTGCAATGGGGATCTTAATGCTGGTATTCGCTAGCGCGGGGTTATTGGACAGCACTTCAATTGACACCGTTAAGGTTGATGATTGAGTTAGGGCGGTGCGCGCATTGAGTTGTTGAGCTAGCAAGTTTTTGATTAATTTTACTTGCTCGTCGGTTAATGGTATTGACACCATAGTAGGCTTAGCTGAAGTATGTGCTTCTGTTGAGTTTGCCAGTGGCAGCCGAATAATCAATTGCTTACCTTGTAAAGACAACTCTAACTGTTCCGCATTCACACTGTGCATTGTTGTGCTTAACTGTTGATGTAGCCTAGTTTGGGCTTGTTGGGTCAGACAATCATGAACGGTGTGTTGTCGCGCGCCCATATTAGTGGGCACCGCAGCTGCCACTTTGTTGATTATCTGATTAAGGCCACGCAGCATATCTTGAGTCATATTGTGTTATCGACGCAAAAGAATAACTCTGAATAGGGATATGTTACGGTTTATGGACGAAAAACGCTG
>JAQXDG010000140.1 GCA_029251505.1 Glaciecola sp.
GTGATGCCAGCAGATAGCACCTCTCCTGTAGTGCATTTTAATTTTGAAGAAACTGACTACGATATCTTGAGTAATGTTGCAGATTTGGATAACACGACTTTTGCTTATATAAAACCCAACGCCGGTGGCACGGATTTCACCTTTGCCACAAGTGGTGCCAAAATTACTGGTGCGGTGGGAGATGGATTTAAGCCAACGGGCACATCGGGTATTATTTTAAAACACTATCCTGAGCCAATTGATGCATCGCAAACCATATCAATGTGGTTTAACCTTAAAGATGTTTCTACTTTTGGTAGTGGAGATCAAGCAACGTTATGGGACTCCGGCTCTACGGCTATTTTCGTTAACAAACTCGAAGGCGATTTTGTTTTGAACGTAACAGCCGTACCAGAGGGCTCATACGGAGAAAACACAAGCTTTACTACTTTTTTAGATCTGACAACTCCAGACTCATGGCATCATGTCGCACTTGTCATAGACCGTTCAAACAATACGCTTAAAACGTATTTAGATGGCAGCCTAGTGACAAGTGGAATTTCACAGGATATCCCATTCACCAATGGCATAGGAACTATACCAAGCGGCGCGATTTACAAAGGTAAGTCCAGCGCATCCATCGGTATTGGAAATGTTCCTGACATTGAAGAGGGTGAAGATACCCCTGACTTTACGGCAAATTTAGATGACACTATCTTCAATAGTGCTGTTGATGAATTTAAAATCTTCAATCGTGCGCTATCAGCACAAGATATTCAATCACAATACGATGATATCAGTTCAGATAGTGGTACTTGGTCTACCCATGATGGGATCCTGCCCAATCAGTTAAAAGGTGGGCGATTTGATAAAGTAGGCGGCAAAAGAAGCGCCGTTAGCGGAATCAACTTTAATACAACAATTACCGGCAGAATCTTATCAACTGCTGGAACCCATCCAGATTATACAGTCGCTGAAAATCGCAAATATCCATCCATAGGCAACGATTTCGATGCACGATTTGTTGAAATTCGCAATCAAAATGGGATAGGTAGTATTTCTCGTTTCTTAGGTTTTTATAAAGCGGATACAGACTATTCGTTGCGATTTGATTTAGCTAAAAAACGTTCTAACAACCGTCCGGCCATGGACTTTAATGTTTGGGCTGGGGGGCGTTATGGTGATTATACCAATGCAGTGAAAATAGCATCATCATCCATTTCTAATGATACAACTTCTGGTGCTTCTGCTTGGGTTGATACGAGTATCACCTTGAGTGATACCAATGCTGATGTAAGTGGCTTATCAGCTAATACCCCTGTTTGGTTGCAAATTACCAATGCAGAAGGCAGTAGCAGCGGTGCTGCGGCATTAATAGATAATTTGGTTGTCAATGTAACGGGCTTAGTTAGCAATGCTGATAGCAATACAAGTACCGGCACGGCTGACTCTGATGGTGATGGTGTCCTTGATACTGCTGATGCTTTCCCTAGTGATGCAACCGAATCTGTCGACACAGACGGTGATGGTATCGGTAATAACGCTGATACAGATGATGACAATGATGGTGTAGTCGATAGCGAAGACGACTTTCCACTAGACTCAACTGAAACGACAGACAGCGACGGAGATGGTACTGGTGATAATAGCGACCCAGATACAACAGCTCCTGTTATCAATAGTACAAATCTAACATTTTACGACACGACTCCTTTTATTAGTGGTACGGGTATAGTTGGTACAACGGTATTGCTAAGTTCCGCCTCTCAAGATTTAGGAAGTGCAGTAGTAAATGCCAATGGCGATTGGTTTATTGAATCGGCAGCTTTAACAAAAGGTACCCACGATATTGTTGCAACTTATGCTGGTAAAGTATCCACACCTTTAACCGTTACACTTGCTGACCGCCCAGATTCGTTCTCAGCTAGTTTTACTGTTTCAGGAACTCAATATGATATTGAGGCTTACAAGTATTCAGTTCGTGGTGATAATTTAAAAATATACACATGGGATGGCACTAATTTAGCGCCTTACACAACTCCAACAGAGATACCAACTTATCGTGGTTCGATTACAAATTACCCGAATTCTAAGTTATATCTTACTTGGTATAATGACGGCCATTTAAAAATAACGGGCTTATTTGACCGTGGCGAAAGTTATGGCATTGAAAGAGAAGTGTATGTTGATGATTTAGATAGTTTTACCGAGTTAAACTTACCGATAGTGACTACTCCATCTAAAGCGAAATATCACTTTACGTCTGGGTACTCGACTTACTTTGATTTGATTCGTTCACAATTACAAGAAACGACTAATGCGGCTAATTATTATGACACTTATGATCTGAGTGATGCTGTTGCCTTATTTGAAGGTGCCGTTAACTCAGGTGATGGTTGGGCTGCAAGAGATATTGAAGCGTCGGTAACGCTTGATATTGTTGTTTTACCAATACCATCGACTGATAGTAGTTTAGACGAAGATGATTGG
>JAQXDG010000141.1 GCA_029251505.1 Glaciecola sp.
AATGATTTATCACGCTACCACAGAGCGCCGCGGCATGATTTATGTGTTATTGCTAGGTCTTATTGCATTTTTGGCTTGGGCCAGTTGGTTTGAAATCGATCAGACCGTGAGAGCACCTGGCCAATTAGTCACAGAAACTCGAACTCAAGTAGTACAAGCTGCAGATGGCGGTGTCATTCGTGAAATTCGCGTCTCAGAAGGTGATGCGGTAAAACAAGGGCAGATCATTGCGTTATTGGAAGATGAACGCGCATTAGCTGGGGTACAAGAAGGCCAGGCTAAGGTTGCGGCATTGTCTGCCGCCCTAACTCGTGCAAGGGCGCAAGCGCAAGAATTACCGTTGAATTTTGCCGACGAAGAGTTGGCTTATCCGCATATTATCAAAGAGCAACAAGCCCTCTATGATCAAGCAATCCGAGGTCTGCAAGCTGAACAGATGACTTGGCAAACCGCCTTATCTATCGCCAAAGAAGAACTCGTTATTAATGAAGATTTGTTTGCTACGGGTGATGCCAGTCGCTTAGATGTGATGCGTTCACGTCGTCAAGTGGTAGAGCTCGAAGGCAAATTACAAACTATTGATAACGATTACAAGCAGCGTGCTCGTGAAGAAGTGACTCAACTTCAGCAGCAATTTATTTCCGAACAATTCCAGCTGTTAGAGCGCCAAAGTATTCTCAAACATACGGCGTTAACGGCTCCTGTCGATGGCATTGTGAAATCACTTCGGATAGACACCGTCGGTGGTGTATTAAGCACGGGGGATGAATTAATGCAAATCAGCCCTGCAGATACTGAGCTATTCGTCGAGGTGAAAATTAATCCTGCTGACATCGGTTTACTATCACTTGGGATGGGCGCGCAAGTCAAAATAGATGCCTTTGATTACACTATTTATGGTGGGCTAGACGGTAAATTAGTGTATCTCAGTTCCGATACACTTTCCCAAGAAGCCGCGGAAGGACAAAATTCAGTTTTTTATAAAGCCATGATCAAGATAGATACTCAATCACGCAATCCAAAATTATCCATTAGTGATTTAAAAGCAGGGATGACTGCAGGGATTGATGTGCAGTCGGGTTCTCGGACAATTCTGGCTTATATTCTTAAACCCGTGACCAGAGCATTTCAAGGTGCTGGGTCTGAGAGATAAATTCAGGAGCAATCAAAATGATGAGATTATTAATTGTAGTATTAGGAATAAGCGTCATATTGACTGGTTGTGGTGAGACAGCGATTACGGCAAAGATAGAGCCCAATAGACAGATAAAACCACAAGCTTTGACGCAAATTCCGAATCAATCCTCAACTTCATCGGTGATAAAGCTATCACGCGCAGAGCAGGGATACCCTTTATCATTTACCTCAAAATATATCATTACCTCTGCATCAGGACGAAATCGTTTTGATTTTGCTCAGCAAGCCGACACGTTAAAATTAAAACAACAAGTCGTCTTGATTTCTGGCTCAGATCAAGTTGATGAATTTGTTATTCAACCGGGTAATCGCTTTGATTTAACTAACACCAAGGGCTCGATTGATAAAATTTATTTCAAAGACTCATTTGCGGATTATGCACCAGGGATCTTTTTAGATCCTGACTCAGGTGTGATAGAAGTGATTCGCAACCTTGGTTTAGCCAATGAAGAATTAGTTAAAGTCATCGGCGCGAACACTGCAAGTGACGTACTGGTTTTTACTGATGGCGCAATCAGCACCCAAGCGATAAAAAATGCGTTAATTGCCAATACATCATTATTAAGCCTTCCGTTAGATAGCTCATTAACTTCATTATCTTTGCCTGTAATTAATCAATCTAGTTCTGCTAGCGTCAAAGCCATTGCCTTAGACGATCAAGGTGAAACATTTTTTAGTTTTGGCTCTAACATTGAACTGGCTATATCAGGTAGTAGTGGTGTCGATAAAGTGTATATTTCACCGGGTCATAAAGTGGATGCCTCTAACCTAAAAGCAAGTCAAGATGAGATCTACTTTTTAGGCAGTTGGGATGGGTATTTAAAAGAAATCACGGAATCAGGGAATCTAAGATTATCACGAAATTACTCAATCGCAGGGCAAGTCGCCAATGAATCCGTCCTAATTAGTAGTGGTTCGACGGTAGCGACGAATGATCTACTGGTTTTTTCTGATGGTGCGATTGCGACCAATGATGCCTACACAGCATTGCAAACAGATATCAATATTAAAGTTTCCAAACTGAGCGCGCTCAATCCTAACGTAACAACCCCTGTTTCTGAGCAAACTGTGGCAGTATTAAATGACGATGCAATTGATTTTGACCAAGATGGCCTCGTAAATGGAATCGATCCAGATGACGATAATGATGGTTTATTAGATATTAATGATGAGTATCGTTTAAATCCACTCAATGCATTAGATTCTGACGCCGATGGTGTCGCTGATTTATTTGACGCTTATCCCAATGATGCTGGCAATATCATCGATACTGACGCCGATGGGGTTGCTGATCGCTTTGATGTATTTCCCAATGATCCTACTCAAACTAAAGCGGTTGTAGTTGATCTCGCTGGAGCTGAATCAATTGGTTTAGGCGAGGCATTAGCCAAACAAGGTGGTAATGCGCAATTGCTTCCCCCAGCATTACGCCAAGGTAAACCACAGCCAACAAGTTTATTTGATCAATGGATTAGTAAAGCTTACGCGGCAGGGAGCGCCCCCAGTATTTCCAATCTAACCAATGCGATCGCTTGGGATGAACAAGGGCAAGTGTTAAATGGCTCCATCTTATCCTCCGAAACATTATTTGTGGCGGAAGCTGGGTTGACCCCTGATGGACGTTTTTTATATTTACTCACCAGTAAACACATTCAGCGTGCGTTAGATGGCATTGATGATGAAGTGTGCTCAATTTATCGGGTGGATATGCGTGATTATGGGATTGAATGTTTACTATCCGTAGACTTGGGTGATATTGAGCCTGGCTCGATAAAAGGGACAATGCAAACGGATTATTCTCGCTCAGGTATTGATTTTCGATCGGATGGCGCAGCGGTCATGACAGGATTTGATTGGGCTCAAGAATTACCTAGTGGCGTGAATGGTGGTACTAACTCAACCATTGCGTGGGTATTAAATGCTGAAGGTGAGATCACATCATTATTACATGATGAAGGGTATTTCGCCGTGTCGGCATTGTGGCTTAATGATGAGTATTTCGTGGTCGCAGAGTATCCCTTTTTAGGGCAAGATGGCCCGATAATGCCAGGTAGAGAAGGACGGATTGTTATTTATAATGCCAGCGATCTCACCATCCACAAACGCATCACTGCTCAAAATATCTGGGGACCGACAGTGCGTGCTGACGGCGATCTATTTTGGCAGTATGGTGGGGCGCTAAATGGCACGACGTTAGAAACATTTGATAGCCCGATACAAGGGATCCCTGTAACCGACAATAATGCCGCTAAAGTCTATGGTTTAGTCGACTATGCGGGCGTTGCTAATAGTTTGTCGACGGCAGATAAATCAATTGATATACCGTTATCTGATGGGGTTGCAACGAGTTATGAATGGCGCAAAGGTAGTGGAACTGGCACGGACATTAACTACAAAACGTTTGCATTTACCGATGATTTTCTAGCATACATCAAATCCTATGGTGCAGCTGAACCGATCGTATCGATTGATGGGCATGCATTAACGAATGGTGGCTTAGATATCAATTTGAGTGATGGGCGTGGGCGTTTTATGGTAGGTAGCAATCTGGACCAATTTTATATTGCTCCTTCGAGTGCTCAAGATGACGACTTAGTTATTACTTACCAAGTTAATACTGATGAGGGGATAGTTAGTCGGACATTAACCATCACCGAACAAACCATTGCTAATTGGCGAATCGATTCAAATCGACCATCTGTTAATAGTGATGCGCGCTTTGAGGATGCCGCGATTAAATGGGCGAGTCCATCACCTGAGCGGGAAGGGATCTGTATTTATCAATTTGCAAATGACACATCGGTTTGTGGTATGCCTACAGGTAACGTAGCTAAAACGGATATGGAAACATTTCGTTCAACCCGATACGACGCAGATGCTGTTTATCCTGACGGTATGGGGAATGCGTACCCAGGGATCCGCAATGTATTTATTGATAATGGTCGCCTTCGCGTCTTTTATAAAGATACCGATACTCATCAGTATTACCAGGCTATTGCGCCGATTGATCAGTTTTTAATAGAAGGTGCTCGGTCATTTCGTTATGAAGATGCAGTAAACGGACAAGGTGAACAAAACATCATTACTGCGGCTGTTGATTTAAAACCCAAAGATGCAAAATTACTCGATGGCACTATCACAACTTTAATCAGTGATAACCAGTTAACTCTCAGGTTTCCACAAGCGCTCTCAAAAGTAGCGATAACACCTAAGTTAGTGGTGGAAGTGAATGGGGTGATCCTCAAACAACAAGACGACATTCAATGGAATGACAATCGAACTATTGCCACTATTTTACTATCAAACTCGCTAGAAGACTCTCTCAAAGAATCAGGCAGTCGTATTGATGAGGTGATTGTAAGAACACATACGCCATTGTTTATTGTCGATTCCACACAACAATACATGCTTAATGAAGATGATTTTGTCACTGGCGTTGCGCCTATTGAGACACTCGATACTGATGGTGATGG
>JAQXDG010000159.1 GCA_029251505.1 Glaciecola sp.
CCGATTGACCATCTTTAATGCCATGTTTCCATAAATACGGGATTGGCTCATAGCCAGGTCGATAAATAATCAAGGCACTTTGGTAATTCAATGTGTTAGTTGCCACTGACATTTGTGTCAGCAAATCATTAACATCCATCGTTACCGTTGAGACTAGCGGCTCTTCGCTCGTGTCTGTAACTACAGCTTCAGGCATAGGCTGGGCGGTAAGACTATCAGATTCAGTCGCATGAACAGAAAAAGTGCTGACTGAGAGCACCAATAAAAATGAAAAAAGCGACACTATTGCAATAATAGGTCGCTGTATTGAAGAAAAAATGTCATGCATTATTCTGGTTTTACCTGCTCAATTTTAGGTTTTTTTACATTTTCCAACGCGGCTTGTAATCGAATCTGTTGTTGATGATCAACTAATAAAGCATTGATTCGCTTGCGTTGCTCAAGGACTGCTTGGCGTTCATTCACTTGCTGTTCAGGAGTTTGAATCGTACGAGATTGAGACAAGCTCACTGGCGCTAATCCCCCCTGAGGCCCTGATGTTGGTGCAGTCATAAATGGCTGAGTCACTTCAGTATTATAATTTTGTACGCCTAAAATCATTACGGCGGCAACACTTGCAGCAACGGCAAACTGCGACGATTGCTTAGCTAACGAAACCACATTCGACCAGATAGGGATGATTTTGGATTTATTTGGATTCGGTGCAAGTACAGTCGGCTCATCATCCAATGCATCGGCAATACTTTCCAGCAAGCTTTTATCGGTGAGCATAACTTCATCACCACGCAGTGTATCACCGACTAGGTGATAATCTTGCCACTTCTGTTGTAACTGAACATCTGCCTTGACGTCATCAACCTGAGTCGTCGATTGTTCACCATCGACCCATGCTGACAATTGTTCAAATTTATCGCTCATACAAAATTTCTCACTGTTATTGCGCCGCAATATGTTGTTATTTTAACTTTAGTCGACAAAAGACGCAAATAGTTCAATTTGTTTTACTATTTATTTGTCTTGGTTATTTATCTTGCTTATTTGTCATCATAAAATTAGTTATGGTTTACTAATTGTGGATCAAAGGTGCGATGACCGCATCAATCGCTTCACGCGCACGAAATATTCGTGAACGCACTGTCCCCACCGGACAGCTCATAATCTCTGAAATTTCTTCATAGCTCATGCCTTCCATTTCACGCAGCGTAATTGCAACACGCAATTCATCGGGCAAACGGTCAATCGCACGCAGCAGCATGGTCTCGATTTCTTTGGTCAGTAATTTGCTTTCTGGTGAAGCCAGTTCATGCAGTGCGCCTGCCCCTTCATAAAATTCGGCTTCCTGCGCATCAACATCACTCGCTCGCGGTTTGCGTGATTGCGACACCAAGTAATTCTTAGCACTGTTCACCGCGATACGGTACAACCAGGTATAAAAAGCACTATCCCCGCGAAAATTCGGTAACGCACGATAGGCTTTTATGAATGCTTCTTGGGTGACATCAGCCACATCACCACTATTTTTAACATAGCGGGCAACGATATTGGTCACACGGTTTTGGTATTTTAAGACCAACAGATTGAAGGCTTTCTTGTCGCCTTCTTTGACTTTATCAACGAGTTGTTGGTCGGTAAAATGCTCGCTCATTCGAGCTATTACTCCTATGGTGCATGAAAAAATTGGCACATTTGACTAGCTCAGACAATATTTCATCATCATTGTGCACTCAATGCCCTCTCTAGACTGCCATTTTAAACTAAAGTTCGCTATTATTCGTTTTTTTTATGAATAAGTGTTCGTAAACTTTTAATCAATAGGTAACTGATTGTGTCGATTCAACATGCTTGTGATGTATTAATTGTAGGAAGTGGTGCGGCAGGATTGAGTGTGGCGTTGAGTTTGGCTGAGCATTGCCAAGTTATCGTGCTCTCTAAATCAAACATCAAAGAAGGCTCAACGCGCTATGCGCAAGGCGGCATCGCTGCGGTATTTGATCAAGAAAATGATTCCATTGATTCTCACGTACAAGATACGTTAATCGCCGGCGCAGGATTGTGTAATGAAGAGGCCGTTCGATTTACTGCAACTAATGCGCAAGCTGCGATGGAGTGGCTGATTAATTTTGGCATGCCATTTGACCGCTTAGACGATAAAACAGACAGTCAGTACCATTTAACTCGAGAAGGCGGTCATAGTCATCGCAGGATTTTGCATGCAGCGGATGCCACCGGTGAAGCAGTCCAAGTTACCTTAGTAGATGCAGTATTACAGCATCCTAACATTCATATTTTTGAAGATTACAATGCCATTGACCTCATCCCCTCACAGCATAATCAACACTATGCACTGGGTGCTTATGTCTATAATTGTAAAACCAAACACGTAGAGGTCGTCAAATCACGTTTTGTAGTCCTTGCTACAGGTGGTGCTAGCAAAGTGTATCAATATACATCCAATCCTGATGTATCCAGTGGTGATGGTATAGCGATGGCATGGCGTGCTGGTTGCTCGATTGCCAATATGGAATTTAATCAATTTCATCCAACGTGTTTATTTCACCCAGAAGCGGGAAATTTTTTAATCTCTGAGGCCTTACGTGGTGAAGGCGCAAAACTCGTCCATGCCGACGGCACCGCTTTCATGCATAAATTTGATAAACGGGGGGATTTAGCCCCGCGAGATATTGTGGCACGGGCGATTGATTATGAGATGAAGCGCTTAGGTCAAGATTGCATGTATTTGGATATTACGCACAAATCCAATGAATTTATTATTAAGCATTTTCCAAATATTTATCGTAAATGCCGTTCCATTGGCATTGATATTACGCGCCAGCCCATCCCCGTCGTACCGGCTGCACATTATAGCTGTGGTGGTGTCGTCACGGATCAACACGCTAAAACGGATCTGGATAATGTGTATGCAGTGGGCGAAGTCGCCTATACAGGTCTGCATGGTGCGAATCGGATGGCCAGTAACTCGCTGCTCGAATGTATCGTATTTGCTCGCGCTGCGGCACTCAACATTCAAGATAATTTGCAGTCAGTACATAACAATGAAATCATTTCAGATTGGGATGAATCGCGCGTAACTGATTCGGATGAAGAAGTGATTATTCAGCATAATTGGCATGAACTACGTCTTTCGATGTGGGATTATGTCGGGATCGTACGAACTGACAAACGTTTACAACGTGCATTACGCCGAATTGAATTACTGCAACAAGAGATCCACGAATATTATTCGTATTTCAGGGTATCGAATAATCTACTTGAACTGCGTAACTTAGTGACCGTTGCGCGCTTAATTGTATTGTGTGCGATGCAACGCAAAGAATCCCGAGGTCTTCACTACAACTTGGATTACCCCGACTTGTTACCTGAAGCTAAGCCAACGGTGTTGAGTCCGCCCCGAAACAGCTAAGCTAGTGATTAAGCTAGCGTTAAATTATGGTTTGCCAATACGCATTTGTAAATAAGGTTTGGGTCGGTCTGCGGATACGACCCAAGCAAATACCTCATTACCATTATCCTGCATCCGAATATCAACCAGCCCTGGTAAATATAACATTTGTAAAAACTGTACATTAATCGTTATCGGTTGAGGAAATGGTGGCGACACATTTTGCTTAATCGCATCAGCCCAAAGCCGTTTAGTCAACGTGCTAAATGTCTTGGCTTTGGTCCACATACCATGTGCAATGTGGCGTTTTAAACCAAACAGCTTTGCACTTAATGGATGCAAATGAATCGGATTATAATCACCCGATATTTTAGCATACACTTTACCTAGATCGCTGGGTAACGGTAGTTGTGACGTGACTATTTGACTTTGGTCATAAGCTTGAATGACTGGGGTTGGATATGCCAGTAACCCAACCGTTTGCATCTTTTCTTGGCGTGCTAAATAATGAGAATCAATGGTCATCACGACCTGCGTTTGTGCATCATCATCACTTGTCTCTAGCTTGTTAGCGCAGCGTTGCGTGATTGTTGTCAGCACATTAAACATATAGCCGCGAGAATGAGACCAAACTTGTCCAAAGCGACAGGTTATCGTTACCATTGCAGTGTCATGAACCCATTGGTTCACTTGGATATTATTAGCAACATGTACCAACCCTAACACTTTAAACGGTTGGGCTTTATCGGTAAACAATTGTGCTTGCAGTTGAATCGCTTGCATAGCAAACCAACAAGGGTGAACCACTCCGATTTTCGATGGCCAATCAGTACAACAATGATACTGATAAATATTGTCTTTATATGTCGCTAGGTCGAAAGTGTCAGTGGAGCTAATGGTCGGTAAAACTGGCACCATGTTGCCTTGAGTCACGGCTTTAATACCGTTCTGGAACAATAATTCGAGCATAGGTGCCTCTGATTAGCTGCGACGTAGCGCTTGGATCGCACGCGATAAACGCTTGAACCCGCGTTGAGATAACTGCGAACGATGCACAAAACGCGTAAAGTGCCCATATACCAACATCAACCAACTACCGAAACGATTCGACAATGGCGACAAACTGACGTCATAACCATTAAGCGACATGGTAATAGACGTCGCTTGGGTAAAATCCTGAGTAAGTTTAATGCGATAGCGCAATGAAGCACGCAGCCCTTGACTGAGTCCAAAGCTGCGCCAAGCAATATAAAAGTGACGAGCTGGAGGCTGCAGTAACTTACTCGCCATAAACCTTAACGCGCTTGAGTACCATATTGACCATGGCAGCAAGCTCGGGATCGTGGCATTTTTGATGCCCCATAAACCAGGCAAACAAATCGGGATCGTCACACGTTAATAAACGCTCAAACGTCAGTTTATCTGCATCTTCTAATTCTGCAAATGCCGCTTCAACGAATGGTAAAAATAATACGTCTAGTTCTAACATCCCACGACGACAGGCCCATTTTAAACGATTTACGCGCTTTTCAGTAAACATAATGACCTTTTATTCTGTGTTATTAAAAATGGTTTAAGTTAGTTTATCATGATAGCGTAAAACGTCATAGTCGCACCCTATCCTTTGGGCTAGTTTACAACTAAGTCACGTAAAACACATATTTAGGCTTGTTTTTTTTGGCAAACACGCAATATAAGCAATACTATAAAACAATTTATTAGTCATCTTCTCAATTGATGACAGCAGCAGGAGTGGTAATGAGTGAATTTAATGCACAATGGCAAGGTCAATTAGCCCATTTAGGCGCGATTAAAGTAACCGGGGTCGATACCAAAAAATACGTTCAAGGCCAAGTAACCTGTAACGTAGATAGCTTATTAACTGAACATTGGACCTATGGCGCCCACTGTGATTTTAAAGGTAAAATGTGGAATTTTTTCACTGCGTTTTATTGGCATGACGCGTTATATCTATTGTGCGATCAAGATGTCATTCCTGGCGCTCTTAGCGAATTAAAAAAATACGGTGTATTTTCAAAAGTCGAGATCACGGATGTCAGCGCTGAACTTGCTATTATTGGCTCTGCTAACGACAGCCCTATCAACACTGAGTTATTTACTGATATTAAATCTACAGATAAATCTGTCGTTCCGACACAGACACATCTTCGCCTAACATTAGGCAGTGAATCTAGCCAGCGTCATATCATTATATCCACAGACTTAAATCTGGTTGACGGCCTAACTGATGGCTCATCAGTGTGGCAAGCGTTGGATATTCAAGCCGGTATTGGTTCGATTACTAGTGCGACGAGCAATGAATATGTACCACAAATGTTAAACCTACAAGCGCTTGATGCTATCGACTTTAAAAAAGGCTGTTACATGGGTCAAGAGGTCGTCGCGCGAACTAAATACTTAGGTAAAAATAAGCGTGCAGGTTACATTTTATCAGCCCCTACAAAATATGCCATCGAAGTGGGTGAATTACTAGAAGTCCAATTAGGTGACAACTGGCGCCGCAGCGGACAAGTTTTAAGTCGCGGTGTGCTTGATGGTCAAACATGGCTGTTTGCGGTACTACCAAATGATACTCAATCAGGTACAGACTTGAGAGTCAAATCACAACCTGACATAATAGTCACTACTCAGGCTCTGCCCTACTCTTTAGACGCTTAATTTAGGAAGTTTTCATGAATATCGCTAACAATACTGTTGTCACCATGCATTACACTGTCTCTACTACTGATGGTACTCAAATCGACTCATCCCGCGATGGCGAGCCAATGGTTCATTTACAAGGTAGTCAATACCTGATCCAAGGCCTTGAAAATGCGTTAACCGATAAAGTAAAAGGCGATAGCTTCGTCGTTACTGTTACATCAGAGGAAGCGTATGGCGATCGCCATGAACAGCTCGTGTCAAATGTGCCAAAAGCCATGTTTGGTGATAATGAGGTCAAAGTCGGCATGACATTCCGTGCCAATACAGACGACGGTGAGCAGACGGTTATGATCATCGACGAAACCGAAGATGAAGTGGTTGTGGATGGAAATCACCCATTAGCAGGTATGGATTTATCTTTTGATGTTGAGATCTTAGACGTACGTGCAGCAACTGAAGACGAAATTGCACATGGCCATGCACATGCACCAGGCGGTTGTGGCCACAGCCACTAGTCGGTTTTAGTGGTAAATTAAATATGTCATAGCTAGATACGAAAAAGGCGCTCTGTGAATGATCACTCAGCGCCTTTTTTAATGCTTACCATTTGCATATACGCGAATACGGTCACATACCCGCGGGTAAGCGCGATGCTAAATTACAGCGCTTCGTCGTTTTGTTCACCGGTACGAATTCGTACAGCTTGCTCAACGTTGTAAACAAACACTTTACCGTCACCAATTTTGCCCGTATTGGCTGAAGCAGTAATCGCTTCAATCGCACGTTCTACAATATCATCAGATAAGACAATTTCGATTTTTATTTTTGGCAAAAAATCCACTTGATATTCGGCACCACGATATAACTCCGTATGGCCCTTTTGACGCCCAAAGCCTTTTACTTCAGATACGGTCATACCATTAATACCGACTTCTGCTAATGCTTCACGGACATCGTCCATTTTAAACGGCTTAATAATCGCTTCGATTTTTTTCATCATTTACTCACTATCGTAAATTGTTGGAATAGGAACTCGTTTGTGTTGTGTCTTTTGGTAAATCGACACTAATTTGTCGCTTACGGCTGGGCTGACATCTCGCCCTTCTAGAAAATCATCTATCTCATCATAGCTTAATCCTAGCGCCTGTTCATCTGATAATTGTGGCGTTAGCGATTCTAAATCCGCAGTAGGGGCTTTAGTAATGACTTGTTCTGGTGCACCTAAATAAGCAGCGACTTGACGAACTTGACGTTTATTTAAGCCAAATAACGGCGCTAAGTCACACGCTCCATCACCATATTTGGTATAAAAACCGGTGATATTTTCAGCGCTATGATCCGTACCAAGCACTAATCCACCTAGCATACCGGCAATTTCGTATTGCGTCACCATGCGCGTACGGGCTTTTACGTTCCCTTTCACAAAATCTACATGGTGCGCATCCGCAGGCATTAATCCAGCGGCAGTTAGTGCTTGTTCGGTTTGCGCATGAATCGCGTCCGTACCTGGCTGCACATTGACACTCACACTATAAGTAGGTTGGATAAAATTCAAGGAATCTTGCGCGTCGACTTCATCAGCTTGAGTAGAATACGGCAAACGCACGGCGACAAACTGATATGCCGTCGAATTCGTCGTGCTGTTTAAGCCGTCAACGGCAAGTTGCGCAATACGGCCTAACGTACAAGAATCAATCCCACCACTAATGCCCAATACTAAGGCTTTACAGCCAGCAGCTTGCATCTGAGTTTGGATAAAGCTAACTCGACGTTGCACTTCAAATTCAGGATCGATGCTCGCAAGCACCTTCATTTCAGCTAAAATTGTGGCAATCATGACGCATCCTTTTACGTAAAAAATTAATCATTGTGTCAATAATATGGAAAATGTAGCAATCAAAGCTGTTAGTTAAATCCTCAACTAACGGACAGTTTCCGTCGCGCTGCACTTATAGGATAATAAGGTTATTACCTTGTCACATACGAATGAAATGTAATTTAGGTATACAAAACAAGGTCTTTAATGGTTTTAGGATACCTAAAAACATGACTTAATGCATTATTATTATAACGTTAATCAATTATTTTAAGGTCAATCTGTTGCCTCCATATATCTATTTACCCGTAAAGCAAACTATGCACCTTAAACAGCGCGGTTTAACCTTATTAGAAATGATGATGGGGATCAGTATTATTGGGCTAACCATGACATTCGTTGTGCCTAGCGCTCATAGTATTTTCACGCAAAATAGAATTATTAGTGAGATCAATCGTACCAGCAGCCTGTTACAATATGCACGTTTACACGCGGTAGAAACGAAGCAAACCATTACAGTTTGTCCAGCGAGTAATTTTAGCACCTGTTCGAATGATTGGCGTGCCAGTAAAATCGTTTTTGCTGATGTTAATGATAACAACATTAGGGACACCACAGAACTGTTGTTATTAAGCACTGAAACGAGTGAACTGCAAAATATGATGACAGGACCCAACACTCCCATTCAATTTTTCTTTACTGGCAGCAGTGCAACGCCTGCCACGATCAAAATTTGTAATGCGGGCGAAGAAGCTCGATTTTCTCGAGCCTTATTTGTCAGTTTACAAGGTCGAGTGACGATGAGTAAAGACAGTGATGGTGATGGGGTGTATGAGACTAACGCAGGAACTGCACTTGATTGTGAGTGAATCGATTAAGATATAGCCTTAACATTGCCAACAATATTCATCCGCGCTGATACTCCCATTATTATTTTTATCCCATGCCTTACGTCCGTCACTAGAATAAACTAAGACGCCATTATCAGCCATCACTCCACCAGTCACAGGCGTAGCCGTGATGGTATACTCAGTGCCATTGGTGTTCATGCTACTAATCGTTAAATCAAAACGCTTATTGCTCGGACCTTCTTGAGAGGGGGAATAGGTTGCAAACACGGTTGGTGCACCCGTATTAGCGCCGCTGGCAGCCGCGCCTTGATAAGTATAATTGGCTAACTTGTGGCGCTCCATTGCACCAGCAAAAGCCATTAAATCACTTTGTCCGGCGGTTCGATATGTCGACTGACTGACATTGATAAAGCTTGGATAGCCTACCGTGGCAATAATACCCACAATCGCAATGACGATCATCAGCTCGACCAAGGTGAACCCATTTTGATTGGATTTATTTATTATTAGGATGTTTATCATTGGTGAGATCATGGTTGTCTCTCTATTTCGGTTGTCCAGGATTGAGGTTGGACACGTTCAAAACGGCCATAAATATTTTGTGCTAAGCATGCAAAGTCGCTAAGACAAGCAATCTCTTGTCCACTAAGATCATATTCAATCACCGCTGAGGTGCATTCTGCGCCTAAGCACACCACCGGCTTAACGATATTTTCAATCAATATTTTAGTATCTGGAGCAATCCCAGTTTGATTTAATAATGCAAAGCGGTCGTTATGTGTGTCGAGAGTATCTTGATTTAAATCCACTACCGCATTTCCCGTGAATAGATCCACTAAATATGCACGAGCATTACCTGCCGGAGGCGCACACGCACTGGTACTAGCACTGGCTGGTAAATATGTAGTAAAAAACACTTGGTAATCTAAGATCAACGGTGAAGCGAGGACTTTTTCTCCGCCACTTTGTAAATCAATCCGCCACCCTTTTTTGGCACGAAAGCTGGCTTGGGCGACGTCTTTGACAACCGTATCACTCGATGTCAACTGATGACTTGTGGCATCGTATAGGCTATCAGGCGTGAACGACGAAGACGGAAGCGTAAAGTGTCCGTATTCATCTTTAAGATAAATACCTTCATCTTTCAACATATAAAAACTATCTTGAATATCCGCATTTAAGGGAGCTGCACGAAAACCAGAACCCAATGCAACAGCAAAATATTGCTCATCCCCAGTCGCCACTTCGTTCACATCTGGACCATAATAAAAGCGACGATTAGTGTTGACAGTATCACCATTAAAATCAGCAAGCCGCCCCCCTTTAACTAAATCAGAGCCCGTTGCACCATTATAAATATCAAAACGAAACACTTGCCCACCCAGATCTGCTGCGTATAAGTGGTCTGCCAAACCATCGGCATCGCGATCAATGGTCGATATTCGACCGGCAATTGAATATTCCATATTGGATATATTTAAATCGGCATTATTAGCGGCAATCTCAAATAATTTAGCCCCGGTATTTGCATCAATAATATATATCGCATTACCCACACCATCCGCAGTTCGTACCGTTTTAGTATCTTGACTATCATCATACCCGCCACCAATAATCATGACATCTTTGACGGTAGTACCAATGCGTATTTGAGTCAACGTAGGGCGTGACCAAGTTTGCCCTAAGCGTGCATACACTCCTTCTCCGCCTTTTATGCTAAATACTAATTTGGGGTCGAGTTTGCTCGTTACGTCAAATACATAATAATTGTTCCCACCACGGCGCATACCAACGTACAAATAGGTTTTTTCACCATATGTGCGTAACACTAAATCCCCATCCATGCCATAAATATGGTTAAAGGTGGATGTATCTTGATAAAACGAATACAAATTCCCTAATAATGCTTGTGGAATAATCGCAAAGTTCTCAGTGCCTGTTTGCGCATCAATAGAATGTAAAAAACCATGATTCGTCGCCACAAAAATTGCCGAGTCGGTTTCGCCATAATTAACAATTACTGGTTGAGAATGAATGGGGTCGCCCATTTGTAAGCGCACATCACTCGTACTGCCATCGTTGTCATCATCAC
>JAQXDG010000176.1 GCA_029251505.1 Glaciecola sp.
AAAATGGATTATCTGTATGACAAAGTCGATTTTTATGATTCACTCAAAGCCGTGATGCAAGGTCATGGTGATGCGGCTAATTTGGCACGTGTTCAAGCGCAAATTGCTGACATCGAGCCACACATGTTACATTTTTTAGAAAATCACGATGAACAACGCATCGCTAGTCCGGATTTTGCAGGTGATATGCACAAAGGCAAACCGGCATTAGTTGTATCGGCATTGATTTCTCGTTCCCCGACGATGATTTATTTTGGTCAAGAAGTGGGGGAAGATGGCAGTGAAGAGACAGGCTTTGGTGATCCGACCCGTACCACTATTTTTGATTATGCCGGTGTGCCAGCTCATCAACGTTGGATGAATGATGGTCAGTTTGATGGCGGTCAGTTAAGTGCCCCCGAAAAAGCCCTTAGGGAATATCATGTTAACGTCTTGAATATCTCAGCTAATCATCCAGCAATGAAAGGTAATTATATTCCTTTGCATCACGCTAATCTTAAAGAATCTGGATATGGGAAATTGCATTTCTCATTTGCTCGTTATGCCGATTTAGGTGTGAATGAACAAGGCGAGCAGCAGCATGTCGCCTTATTAGTCGTGAACAATTTTGATGCACAACAGAGCCTACAATCGAACTTGTCAGTGCCTCATGATGTGTTACACCAGTGGGACTTGCCTGCAGGGGACTATCTCATGAAGGATCTTTTAAATAGTGGAGTAGGGGCGTTACGCGTAACTAATGAAGGTGGTGTTGAAGTGGTTGATGATACAATCCATGCCAGATTTTCTGTTAATTTGGCGCCACTTGATTCAGCGGTATTTGAAATCACTTGGTCAACACCAATCGCGCAGTAATAAAAGCTAATTAGGAATTACATTATGTCATTTTCAACGTTTAATCTCACTCGCTGTGTGCGACAGACCACCTATGCAATGGCGTTACTCTCGTTTACGTTTGCCGGTGGTGCACAGGCTAAATCTGTTGCACAAAACACAGTCGATGCAGTCAGTGAACTCAATCATCAAGCGGGTGTGTTGAGCTATCAGATCCCCAACGCGACAGTACGTATTTCAGCATTAAGCGATTATAGTTTTGAAGTCTTTTACGAGCCACATCATAGCCGACAATTGCCGTCATTTGCATTAACCGAACAACAATCATTAGTGGCAACTCGTGTAAATACAAACCCGACGTACATCGAGTTTTTAACCCCCAAAAGCTACGCTCAACTGAATCCTAAAACGGGGCAACTCGCGTTTGGCTTAACAGCTCAACCGGTGGTTGTGGAAGAAGAAATCGGCTTATTTTATACCGAAACCTTACGTGGCTTTCGTTTTAAACTAGACGACGGTGAACAACTTATGGGTGGTGGTCAACGGGTATTAGGGATGGATCGCCGTGGTCATCGTATGCCGTTATATAACCGCGCACATTATGGCTACACCACTGAGTCAAATCAGATGTATTACTCATTACCCGCTGTGCTATCTAATCAAGATTACGCGCTTTTGTTTGATAATTCTGCTAATGGTTTTTTAGATATAGGTCATTCGCAAAACGATATTTTGCAATTTGAGGCAGTGGCAGGGCGTACCAGTTATATTGTGGTGCTGGGTGATGATATTGCGCAAGTCTCTCAAGAAATTGCACAGGTCACCGGAAAACAACCCTTACCACCACGCTGGGCGCTAGGAAATTTTGCGTCACGCTTCGGTTATCGCACACAACAAGAAACGCAAAGTACGGTACAAGCCTTTGCTGATGCGGATATTCCGTTGGATGCCGTAGTGCTCGATTTATATTGGTTTGGTCCTGATATTAAAGGGCATATGGGTAATTTAGATTGGGATCGCAAGGCGTTTCCACAGCCCGAACAAATGATCCAAGGCTTTACCGAGCAAGGCGTTAATACCATAGTGATCACCGAACCGTTTATTTTATCCAGTTCCAAGCAGTGGGATAGTGCAGTAGAACATCAAGCGCTAGCTAAAAATTACAGCGGGCAACCGCGTCGTTTTGATTTTTACTTTGGTAATACAGGTTTAGTGGATGTCTTTGATACAGACGCTCAACGCTGGTTTAATCAATTTTATACCAAACTATACCAACAAGGTGTCACAGGCTGGTGGGGCGATCTGGGTGAGCCAGAGGTGCATCCTGCGGACAGTTTGCATCAGTTCGGAGACTTAACCGTCACTGGCGATGAAATCCACAATGTCTATGGGCATCAATGGGCTAAAATGGTCTATGAACACCAACGTCAGTTAGATCCGTTAATTCGTCCATTTGTGATGATGCGTGCTGGCTTTTTAGGCTCTCAGCGCTACGGCTTAATCCCCTGGACAGGTGATGTGTCTCGTGAGTGGGGGGGATTGGTGCCGCAAGTTGAACTGGCATTACAAATGTCAGTGTTAGGCTTAGGGTATATTCATTCTGATGTCGGTGGGTTTGCCGGCGGAGAAACCTTTGATCCTGAGTTATATATGCGTTGGACTCAATTGGGTGCATTTTCTCCTGTGTTCAGGCCTCATGCCCAAGAGCACATTCCTTCTGAACCGGTATTTCATGAAAAAACCGTCAAAGACCATTCACGAGATTATATCAAGCTACGTTATGCCCTAACTCCTTACAATTATACGTTAGCGATGGAGCATAGCTTAACGGGGATGCCATTAATGCGTCCGGTGAGTTTTATTGATAGTGAACAATTCACTCAATCGGCGAGTTATTTATGGGGCGACAGTTTTTTGGTGCATCCAGTGACGGCGCCAAATATTAAATCTGTTAGTGTGGATTTGCCTGCTGGTGTATGGTTTGATTACTTTGATGGTCAACGTTTTGTTGGTGATCACATCGTTAATGTTGCTGCCCCATTACACAAATTACCTTTACTTGTAAAAGCAGGGGCATTTGTTCCGATGGTTGCTGCTCAACAGCACTTAAAACAGTACTCGACGGAGACGTTGAGCATGCATTACTATCATGACAAAACGGTCACTTCGAGTCATTACCGATTATTAGAAGATGATGGTGTGGCACCGGATTCACTAGTTAACAATGCTTATCAAAGTATTCACTTTAGTAGTGTGACCACTGAGTCAATTGTTGCTATCGATGCTCAAGTGCAAGGGATGTATGCGAGTGCACCTAAGTCACGTGCAATGACCTATGTGATCCATAATATTGCTACGTTGCCTAAAGCGATCAGTGTAAATGAACGTATATTGAGTGCAGAGCAGCGCCAACAAGCTTGGAATAGTGAAACTAAGCAATTACGAGTTGCCGTAGACTTAGCCCAAGCAGTGGGCTTAATCGTGACATTATAACGCATTGTTATATGAGCGTACTTACGGAGTCACAAAGATGCGTAGTTGTTCTTTGTGATTTCGTTCGTACTGTTTGAGTTTTGCAATCGTGGTGTCGGTAAATATATGGCCTTCTGGTAACATAAGCACGTACTTTTCAGTATAAATATCTTTACTCAGTTCCATACCTGCTTTTACTTCGGCTAACACTTTAGAACCGTCATCTGGTAGGTTTTCATGTAAAACATCTAACTTAGCCAACACATCTAAAATATCAGGGTCATACTTGGTGCCGCGATGTCGGTTGAGTTCATTTTTTGCCTCAATAGCATCGAACTTTTTAGCGCTAATTTTACCAATACGATAGCGCCAAAAGTCACGGGCGATAAAGAGAATACGAGCACCCACTGGTATATCTTTGCCCACACACATGTCGGGGTAGCCTTGCCCGTTAAAATATTCAAATTGACTTTGTATAATATCAATAACAGGTTGTAGATGGGGCAGAGGTGATAACATCATCATGGCGACATCTACTTGTCGGACATAGGCCTTTTGTTGTTCGTAATTGAGGTCGTTAAACGCAGTATTAAACAAATGCACTTATTTGCCTAATAAGCCAATCTGGCATAATAATGCGGCTTGTTGTACATGTTTAATTTCAGTTATTGGCAGTTTCATTTCTTTGGCAATGTCAGTCGCTAACTTACTCACTGATTGCGCAAATAAACCATCTAATTCTGGATGTACTGAAATACAGTTAAATAGTACTTTTTCTGATGCACTTTGTTCATGCTTAATTTTTTTTAAGGCTAATTGGATCTGCCGGGTTTTGAATTCAACTTTTTTATCTAATGATTGAGCGAGATCTTTCAATGCTCGATTTTGCTTAAACAGTTTTTGTTGTAACGTGTGATTTTCACGTTTGAGTTTGGTGAATTGTAAACCATCTTTTATGGTGAGCAATAAATCCTGATTATCCCACGGTTTTTGAATGTAACGATGGATCCCACCGTGATTAACGGCTTGCATGATAGAGTCTAGGTCGGCAAAGCCCGTTAAAATCACGCGATAAGTCTCTGGATACAGTTGAGCAACTTTTTCTAGTAATTCAGAGCCTGACATATTGGGCATTTTCATATCAGACACGATCATAGTAATGTCGTGTGTAGCAAATAACTCTAACGCCTCTTGGCCACTCGTGGCTGTTAACATGTTGATGTTTGTTTTATGAATAATACGTTTGATTGAACGCAAAATACTCGGTTCGTCATCGACAAACAACACCGTAAAGTGAGGTGAGGTTACTTGCGTCTTTTCTGCAGTCATGTCTGTCAATGTTGTGATTCCAATAAACACATCATATTGATGCTAGTGAAACATTTGTGGTATCGTCAGTTAATAAACAGACTGAATTTTCAGGTAATCGAAGTGTAAAACACGTACCCACTCCCATTTCGCTGTTGACTAGAATTTCACCACCATGCTCTTTAATGATACTAAACGAGATCGATAAACCTAAACCGGTACCTTCACCTTCGGATTTAGTCGTAAAAAAAGGGTCAAACAATTGAGCAATATTTTCTTTACTGATGCCTGAGCCATTATCCGTAATGGCAATTTCTATGAAACCATTGTTCATAGAACTCTTAACGGCAATTTTCCCATTTTCTACAATCGCTTGCCCTGCGTTAACCAGTAAATTGGTCAACACTTGTATGATTTTCCCTACATTAATTTCAATGTCCGGGATACTTTCATCCAATTGTGTACTGATTTCACAGTGAAATTTGAGCTGACTAGATACCATTTTTAGGGTGGTTTCAATACAATTATTGATATTAAACCATTGTTTATTATCATTATCCGCTCTTGAAAAAGCTTTCATGCCAGATACAATATCACTGACGCGTTCTAATCCATATTTAGATTCTTTAATTAACTCAATACTATCTTCTAAAATAAAATTAATATCATGTTCGGTAAATAGAGACTGTATTTTTTGATTAAGTTTACGCCGTTCAAAGACATCATCACTGGCGATAAACTGTTGTAAACAATTTAGGATCTCAGCAAACGAATCATTGTAACCCTGTAAACTCTCGACGTTACTTTTGACAAAGCCAATTGGATTATTAATTTCATGCGCAACACCTGCTGCAAGTTGTCCTACCGATGCCATTTTCTCTGCTTGGCTTAATTGTGTTTGGGTTTCTTTCAAACTTTTGTTTATTTCTTGTAACTTGCGATTACTCTTTTTTAGCATAGATGTACGATTAACTATTTGCTCTTCTAATGATTCGTTGAGTTCAAATAGTTCACGTTGAAATTTTTTAGTGCGTCGAGTTTGTTTATTTAATGCGTCTATCAGCTCATTAAATGCTTCTCCGACAACGGATATCTCCTTATCGTTGTCAAAGGTGTTGATTTTATCTGTGATTTTTTCGCCGGTAGTCAGTTTGGCCGTGATGTTTTCTGCACTGACTCTCAGTTGAGTTAATTGTTTAATGAGATAGCCACCAAAGATGAACGAGATAATGCTCACAAAGATAATTTCTGTAAAGGCAACACCTGCGACTACCGATTGAATTTCATAAATTGAGGCCGCAATTGAATTGGTTTGCATTCCTAGTTCAACTCGACCAAATAATTGCCCATCAACAATAATTTCAGCATAGGTATCAAAAATATCATCATTTACCTTGTTAATTGACGTGTCAAAAATACGAGTTTTGGCCAAGATGGCAGCTGAACCGGCTTGTGCCAAGACCTTATTATTAGGTCCCAGCACCCGAGCATAGGCGATATCGGGTTGTTGCAAGATGACATTTACAAATGAATCAAGGGAGGCGACATCATAAGTCACAATTGCATCGGTGGTCATTGCCGCAAAAAGTTGTGAGCTTATTTGGGCTTTGGTTGTCAAGCTATCATGCAGAATGTCTTTGACTAAACTGGTGACCATGACTGCTAAAAATAGCAAAAATGCCGCCTCAATAAAGGTGACACCAATAGCGATTTTACTGCGCAGTGAGTTGATCATTTTGCTTTAACATGCTCTTTAGATATATTTAAATTTCTCACATCATCCCAATCTGTGTCATCTGCTATGACAAACGCTTCCATGCCGAGATCTTTTAAAATCTCTCTACCTATGTCGGTTGTATGCAGATTTTCTAAAGCAGTTTGTATGGCAACCGTATCCTCCACTGACAACGATGGTGATACCGCAATTGCATGAGGGGTATAAGGCTGAGTGGTCCAAAATATTTTCAGTTGAGCGCGAATGTCTTCAGGCATATTGTTAAATGTACGCATCACACCGCCACCGGCAATAAAAAAACCTTTGCTGACATTTAAGTATACAGAGTCATGGGATGACACGTAGCGAGGGACAAAATCAACCTCATTCAACGTTAATTCTGCTCGAGGTAAAATAGAGGCGGCAAATGCTGCTGGAGCAGGGAATGCCAACGTTTTATCTTGTAAGTCGAGGATTGATTTAATGTTGCTATCGATACGTGTGACTAAAATACCGGTTATCTGCTTATTGGCTTGTTTAGCAATCGCATGATATTCATTCAATTCAGCAAAATAAACGTAATGAAAAGGATTCATGTACGCAATGTCATAGGCATTTTCACTTAATCGCTGCTCAAAATTAGGAATGTTTTTTGCCGTAGCAAATTTGATGGTTAAGCC
The DNA here is from genome assembly GCA_029251505.1 of Glaciecola sp. Classification (GTDB taxonomy): domain Bacteria; phylum Pseudomonadota; class Gammaproteobacteria; order Enterobacterales; family Alteromonadaceae; genus Opacimonas. Next base: position 7,009 of record JAQXDG010000176.1, read on the forward strand.
TGTTTGGGCGGATAAGTGCTGAGTTAATGGTACCCATACATTAGCCAATACATTGCTAGCTTGTTGTGGCACGACACCAAACGTGAGGGTTTTGTTTGAGGGAGACGTTGGCGCTAACTTTTGTGCGAGCAAATTGGCTGACAATGTCAGCGATAACGTTAAAAACATAAAAATAAGCATGCGCATAGTCATTCTCCTTGAGCAAGTTCTTGAACGGTCGATATAAGTGTCTGGTTGGAATAGGGCTTTTGAATGATCGCATCAGCACCATCAATCAGCACCTGTTGCATATTCTCGATGGCGGTGCCAGAGATAATAATAATTTTTATATTCACAAATTCAGCGTTTTCACGGGTAAATCGTAATACATCTAAGCCATTAATACCGGGCATGTGTAAATCTAATGTCATAATCTGTGGCTTGTGTTCATACAGCAATGCTCCTGCCTGAAAGCTATCTTGGGCAATAATCGTGTCGATGTCTTGGCGTTTTAAGACCCTTGAAATACTTTTACAAACATTGATATCGTCGTCAATGATTAGCACTTTAGGTCGTTTTACGGCTTCTTCAATGACAGCCGTTTCATTGGGTAATGGCAATGCATTGGCTTGACAAAACGCAATGAAATCTTTCTTTTCTACGCGGTTATTACCTCTGCCGGGTAGCTTGTAACTTTTTAATACCCCTTTTTTAATATAACGTATCACCGTTCTAGGTGTGATACCGAGTTGTTTTGCTATGTTACCGGTAGTGAGATATTCCATTTTCACCTCTTATTTCTCGTCGCTAGTTAAGTCCTTGTATTAAGCTTAGTGTAAAAAAGGCAAAGCGACATAAAAGAAATTTGCGACAATTGCGACACAAGATTACACTAGGAAAAATCACAATCACTATTTTCAAGGAATGAAAATGAAATCATGTTTGTACTTATTACTCCTAAGTTCATTATATTTATCGACCAATGCGTCAGCATTTGAAGCTATAACGAATATAAAAGCTGAGGAACAAAGGCACTTTTCCATTGGGATAGATGGCAATGCCATGCTACGTTTTGAAAATGAAACGTTTGCCGTTAGAAATCGTCGGCAACGTTTACGTTTTATTGGCCGAGTTGGTCTTACTGCGAAATATGCTGAGTTTACATTTGTTTCGCGTCTATCTACGGGGCTGAAAAATCGACAAAATGTTCCAGCTATTACTGTCATTAAGTTTAATTCTCAACCTCAGCCGGATTCTGATATTTTTGTTGAACGTCTGTTTATGCAATATCGCACCAAACCATTAACGATTACGGTGGGTAAACAGCCTTGGGCGTTTGCTAATCAAACCGATACGTTTTGGGATCGCCAGTTAAACCCCCAAGGTGTCCATGCTAATTATCAATTTGGGTCTGGTGATCAAGCACGCGTTGCATGGCTTAAGCCGCTTGATGGGGC
>JAQXDG010000199.1 GCA_029251505.1 Glaciecola sp.
GGATAATAATATTCGTTTAATCAAAGGTCGAGGTGATATTAATGATTCACCCTAACATCAATAACGCATTACAGCGCACGGCTTACTTGTTTAGTGCACTGCTTGTGCTGTTTGGTTCCTTAGTCAGCACAACCATTTTTGCTGACACTAACCCGCAGCAAGGTTCATCGCAATGTGCTTATATAACAACTTCGACTAAAACAACTTCGACGCTACCACAAACTAATCCTAAGCCTGCGCTTAAATATAGCATAACCAAAAATTTCTCCAGTGGGGCATTTTCCAGTTGTACATGGCATGACGCAAATCACCTCAGTGTGTATGTAATGCCTGAAGATCTGAAAATCAACCCCAGCCCTTGGTATGCTTTTGATATCACGCCTTTAGATATTACTGCGGATAACAACATCCCGTTAACCATTACTTTAGATTATAGTGACGTTAAACATCGCTATGCCCCCAAACAATTTAATCAAAAAGGCTGGCAACCTGTGCCTGTGCCAACTGATGAGCAGCAACTTAGAGATAATGAACAAGACAACACCTCATATACTTTTGATGTAACGGTTACTTCACTCAAAAGCAACTAAAGATGATATAATGCGCAATCGTGTGTCTAATACTTTGATGCAAGAAGCCCTCAATGATACAACTGCGGCAGCATATAACCCGTTTAGTGGCGGTGTAAATAACAACATTGAACGAGCGTTGGTTGATGTGACTAGATTAAGTGAAACGAAACTCACCAGCATTGATTTTAAAATATCCAATCCTGATATGTTTGCAATGCAAGGTGGTATGGCAGGAATGTTACTGGGTGCAGAGTATCGTCGTGAGTCATTTGTCGATGACCGCGATGATCGCTTAGATGGAACTATCGTGTTTACAGATTGGGAAGGGGATACCTATCCCTATGTATCGGATGTCGTTAATTCAAGCCCCACACCAGATAACGAAGGTAGTCGCAATGTCGCCTCACTCTTTGCTGAATTACAATTACCAGTGTTTGAAAATGTCGATGTGCAAGCCGCTATTCGTCACGAACGTTTCTCAGATGTTGGAAATACGACCGTCGGTAAACTCGCATTTGGCTGGGAAATTATCCCACAGTTATTAATGCGTGGTTCATGGTCAGAAGCATTTAGAGCGCCTAACCTTGTCACGATTAATGAAGAAATCGTAGCACGAAACAATACACGGACCGACTGGGCATGTACATATGCGGCAGAAAATGGTGGCGATCCTGATCAAGATACTTTGGACTGCCGAAACTCGATTCAGCGTATTGCTCAGGGTAGTCAAGACCTTAAGCCTGAGACTTCTGAAAATAAATCATTAGGATTGGTATTCACCCCTGTTAATAACCTCACTATTACATTGGATTATTGGACGATAGTAAAAGAAGACACAATTGGCTTGTTTGGAGAAGAAAACCACACATTACTCGATTTACTAGCGCGCTTAAATAATACAGGAGCAGGCTGTAGCGGTAACCCTGCTGTTACGCGTCAAGCAGTGGGTGATGATGAGGCTGCAATTTATATCTCTGCAGGTATGTGTCCTGCTGGTGATATTCAATTTGTCGATGACCAATACGCTAACTTAGATACGCGAACCGTTGAAGGCTTTGATATCGGCTTCTTCTTTGATTGGGGGACTGCAGTGGGTGATTTTAGACTGCGCTATAATGGTTCATTCTTAACCACTTATGATCAACAAGCAGGAGGCCAATCTGCTGAATTAGTTGCGGCACAAGCGAATGGCTTGATCCCAAGTAACTATCCAATTGATGGGTTTGCAGATTTAATCCGACGTGATGGTAATCAGGATCAGCGTCATACTTTTAAGTTATCGTGGAAAAATGGCCCTTGGGGTGCATCATTTGGTGGACGTCGTGTCGGTGATTTTTATCAAAGCTCGCTAACACTGGACGATGGCACTTTTTATGATATTCCGGCCATGAGTACCTATGATGGCACCATCGATTATCGTTTTGATCATGGTGATTCTGATACCCGTATCCGCTTTGGGGTCAAAAATATGTTTGATGAGCGTGCACCGCTTGCCGACCGCTACTTTGGCTACTTCTCTGATGCCCACAAAGATCTAGGTCGTAACTTCTACTTAGATGTTCGCTATAGAATGTAAAAACTTATAATCGCAATCTCCTCTTGCGCATTAGGCAAAATACGTTAGCCTAATGCGCGTCTTTTACTGTATAAGAGTACAATCTATGAGTAATCCTACTTCACCTGCAAGTACGAGTGCAGCTGATTCATTTAAACGTGCCCAATACCAGGATATTGGTTTGCTCCTCGGGCCTTTATTATTTGCTGTCATGATGCTGTTTGATTCTCAACAAACCACCATGTCTGCCGAAGCGTGGCGAACCGCCGCAGTAGGCATGTGGATGGCAATTTGGTGGGCAACGGAAGCGGTCCCTGTCCCTGCAACAGCATTTATTCCACTCATTACTTTTGATGTGCTGGGCATTGCTTCCATCAAGGACGCGGCATCCGCTTATGCAAACCCCATTATTTATTTGTTTTTAGGCGCATTTGTACTCGCAATAGCTGTTGAGCGTTGGCAACTTCATAAGCGCATTGCGCTCGTTATACTCTCCAAAACGGGTACCAATGGCAAAAGTCTTATCGGCGGATTTATGGTCGTCGCGGCGGTGTTATCCATGTGGATGACTAACACATCGACCACCATGATGCTTCTGCCTATCGCCTTGTCCGTCGTCACCGTTATCAGTGAAAAAGTGGTGGGTTTATCAGCAAAACAAATCAGTCACTTTCAAGCTGCAATGCTATTGAGTTTAGCGTATGGCGCGACTATTGGTGGGCTAGCAACCTTAATTGGCACGCCGCCTAATGCCTTATTAGCCGCATATTTATCAGAAAATCATGGCATTGAATTAGGCTTTGCTCAATGGATGGCCATTGGTGTGCCGGTGTCGATGGTGATGCTACCGATTGCTTGGTTTGTATTAACGCGAATTTCGTTTCAAGTAAATATACAGGCAGATGCGAAAGTCGAGGCGCATTTACAGCAACTCAGATCCGAATTAGGCCCCGTTTCAACGGCTGAAAAACGTGTCGCACTGATATTTTTAGGTGTGGTGCTCGCATGGATGTTGCGCCGTCCTGTCAGTGATATGTTAGGGGTGACGGGCGTCAGTGATGCCATGATTGCCATGGTTGCAGCGATGTTATTATTTATTATTCCTTCAGGTGAAAAAGAGCAATATCAGCTCATTACTTGGCCTGATGTAACCCGTTTGCCTTGGGGCGTGTTGATATTATTCGGGGGAGGATTAAGCTTAGCCTCTGCGGTTTCAGGTTCAGGGTTGGCTTTATGGTTAGGAGAAACCGTTTCAGCAATGGGGACATCAAAATTAATTTTGTTGATTATCCTCACGACCGGGTTAGTCATTTTTTTAACTGAATTGACCAGTAATTTAGCCACCACAGCGACCTTTTTACCTGTCATGGGAGCCATTGCAATCCAACAAGATTTATCACCGCTGATGTTGAGTGTGCCTATAACCTTAGCGGCTAGTTGTGCGTTTATGTTACCTGTCGCTACACCGCCAAATGCCATTGTGTTTGCGTCAGGCATGCTAACCATTCCACAAATGATCCGCAGCGGTTTAATGTTAAACCTTATTGGGTTGGTGATACTAACATTTGTGGCAATTTGGTGGGCGCCGTTTATACTGAATTAATTAAATTAAAAATGCATCTCGATATTGGATGCCATAAGATGGCCAAACTCTTGTATTCACTAATACACATTGACACAATGACACAATGACACAATGAACAATTTCATTGTGTCATTTACATTATAATAATTAGCTATTCTTTTGCCAGACTACAAAATAGGGGCAGGCACTCGTACATTTCCTTCCATCAAAACCCTTGCTGAACGGCTCATCACCACCTTTTCAACTTGCCATTTAGCATCCACCAATGACGCACTTGCCCCCACTTTTAAAGTACCTGATGGATGGCCAAAAGTAACCGACTCAATTGCACCACCACCGGCAGCCAAATTTACCAGTGTCCCAGGAATGGCGGCAGCAGTGCCTATCGCGACTGCGGCCGTACCCATCATCGCGTGATGTAATTTACCCATTGATAAGGCTCTGACGTGTAAATCAATCGCATCTTTAGCAATGTCAGTCCCACTTGATGTGGTAAAGGCTATAGCCGGCGCAACAAACGCAATTTTAGGTGTATGTTGCGATCCTTTAGCTGTTTCAATATCAGAACTCAAGCCCATCTTTACCGCACCATGCAAGCGGATCGTTTCAAATCGCGCTAATGCTGCTTCGTCATTATTAATGGCATCTTGCAATTCAGTACCGATATAGCCGAGGTCTGACGCGTTAAAAAATAACGTCGGGATCCCTGAGTTAATCATACTAACTTGAAACTCTCCGATGTCTGGCACAATGAGTGTATCAACCAGATTACCGGTCGGTAACACCGCCTCGGATGGATCGACTGGAGCAACAAACTCCACCGGCACTTCTGCAGCAGGAAATGTCACCCCGTCGAGCATAAAATCACCCGTTTCTTGAACTTCTCCATTAGTGATTGGTACTCGGGCAATAATCGTTTTATGAATATTGGCTTGCCAAATACGCACGACTGCCACCCCATTTTCAGGAATACGCCCCGCTTCTACCAAACCATTATTAATGGCAAATGAACCCACCGCTGCCGTCAAATTACCGCAATTACCACTCCAATCCACAAACGGTCTATCGATCGCCACTTGGCCAAACAAATAATCCACATCATGATCTGGTTGTGTGCTGGCACTTAAAATAACTGTTTTACTGGTACTTGAGGTTGCCCCGCCCATGCCATCCGTCTGTTTGCCATAGGGATCAGGGCTACCAATCACACGCAGTAATAATGCATCACGATAAGCCCCTGCCACTTGAGCTGCCACCGGCAAATCACTGAGCTTAAAAAACATCCCTTTACTCGTCCCACCACGCATATACGTGGCAGGAATTTTCAGCTGGGGTGCAAAGGCGGATCCAGCAGCTGGTTGGCTCATGCGACTTGTCCTTCTAAAAAGTCTTGTGCAAAGCGTTGTAATACACCACCGGCTTCATACACGCTTTGTTCTTCAGCAGTATCAATACGACATAATGTATCAATGCTAAATTGCTCTCCGTTAGCACGGGTTACTTCAACTTGCATGGTGCTTCCGGCTACCACGTCACCATTGACTGCGTAGGTTTCAGTACCATCAATATTAAACGTATGACGGGTTTGTCCTGACATAAACTCTAATGGCAACACGCCCATACCGACTAAGTTAGTCCGGTGAATACGTTCAAACCCTTCGGCGATAATCACTTCGACGCCGGCTAAACGTACCCCTTTCGCCGCCCAGTCACGGGATGAACCTTGTCCATAATCCGCACCAGCCACAATGATCAACGGTTGCTTACGTTCCATGTAAGTTTCAATCGCTTCCCACATACGTAATGTTTTACCTTCCGGTTCGACACGGGCATAAGAACCTTGTTTGATCTCACCTTGCTCATCTAAGACCATTTCATTGAGTAGTTTTGGATTGGCAAATGTCGCACGCTGCGCTGTTAAATGATCGCCACGATGTGTCGCATACGAGTTAAAATCTTCTTCCGGCAAGCCCATTTTAGCTAAGTATTCACCGGCAGCACTGCTACCCATAATCGCATTCGACGGCGATAAATGGTCGGTTGTAATGTTATCTCCAAGTACCGCTAATGGTCGCATACCTTGCATGGTTCTTGGCGCTGCTATATCGCCCTCCCAATAAGGTGGACGACGGATATAGGTACTTTGTGGACGCCAATCATAAAGCGGGTTGTTTTTCTCACCATAGTCAACACTCAAATCAAACATAGGTGTATACACTTGGTTAAACATCTCAGGCTTAACGCTCGCTTTAATCACGGCATCGACTTCAGCGTCATCTGGCCATATATCTTTTAAACGAACTGGATTGCCGTTTTTGTCATGTCCTAATACGTCTTTTTCAATATCAAAACGTATTGAACCCGCAATCGCATAGGCCACTACTAATGGCGGAGATGCCAAGAATGCTTGTGATGCATACGGATGAATGCGCCCATCAAAATTACGGTTACCTGATAACACTGCTGTAGCATATAAATCACGGTCAATAATTTCTTGTTGGATCTTAGGATCCAATGCACCCGACATACCATTACATGAAGTACAGGCATAACCGACAATGCCAAAGCCTAAATGCTCTAATTCAGACAGTAATCCGGCTTCTTCTAAGTACATTTTAACGACTTTAGAGCCTGGCGCTAATGAGGATTTAACCCAAGGTTGACGAACTAAACCTAGCTCATTGGCTTTTTTGGCAAGCATGCCTGCCATGATCACATTGCGTGGATTCGACGTATTAGTACAACTGGTAATCGCTGCAATAATAACAGCCCCATCTGGCATTATACCTTCTTCCTTGGTATACGCTTTGGCAATACCACGCGAGGCTAGCTCACTGACCGGAAGCTTAGCATGAGGATTAGACGGACCCGCCATATTCCACTGCACCGCAGACAAATCAAATGATAAGGTACGCTCGTATTGGGCATCTACCATGCTATCAGCCCACAAACCTGTGGTCTTAGCATAGGCTTCGACTAACTTCACTTGCTCCGGCTCACGTCCTGTTAACGTTAAATAATCAATGGTTTGCTGATCGATATAAAACATTGCTGCCGTTGCGCCATACTCAGGTGTCATATTAGAAATCGTCGCGCGATCTCCTAATGATAAATGCTGGGTACCTTCACCATAAAACTCTAAAAATGCACCGACGACTTTGGCTTCACGTAAAAATTGCGTCAATGCCAATACGATATCTGTAGAAGTAATGCCCGGTTGTGGCTTACCGGTGAACTCGACGCCAATAATATCCGGCAAACGCATATAAGAAGCGCGCCCTAGCATGACATTTTCAGCTTCTAAACCACCGACACCAATCGAGATCACACCTAGTGCATCTGTATGGGGAGTATGTGAATCAGTCCCTACACAGGTATCAGGAAATGCAACATTGTCTTTCACTTGCACGACGGGTGACATTTTTTCAAGGTTAATTTGGTGCATGATCCCGTTACCCGGTGGGATCACATCGACGTTTTTAAACGCTGTTTTGGTCCAATTAATAAAATGGAAACGATCTTCATTACGACGATCTTCAATCGCGCGGTTTTTATCAAACGCCTCAGGATCAAAACCGCCGTGCTCAACAGCTAACGAATGATCGACGATCAGTTGCGTTGGCACAACAGGGTTGACCTTGGCAGGATCGCCACCTTTATCAGCAATGGCATCACGCAAACCGGCTAAATCAACCAGTGCTGTTTGTCCCAAAATATCATGACAGACCACACGTGCAGGAAACCACGGGAAATCTTTTTCTTTTTTACGGTAGATTAATTGTTCTAATGACACCTGTAGTGAATCTGGCGCACATTTACGTACCAAGTTTTCCGCTAGTACCTTTGAGGTATACGGGAGCTTGGCATACGCACCTGGCTCAATCGCATTGACCGCCGCTTGAGTATCAAAATACTCTAACGTGCTTTCAGGCAAACGAAGTTTGTAATCACTGTTCATTTTAAGCACCTCGTTGTGCAATAGGGGTAACGGTACGCGGTTCACTTCCGGTGTAATCGGCGCTTGGACGAATGATCCGGTTATTAGCCCGTTGCTCCATTACATGTGCCGCCCAACCAGTCACGCGTGAGCAGACAAAGATTGGCGTAAATAATGGCGTTGGAATACCCATAAAGTGATACGCTGAAGCATGGAAGAAATCTGCATTACAGAATAATTTTTTGCTATCCCACATAAACTCTTCACACGCTACGGAAATATCATACAAGCTACTATCTCCGTATTCTTCCGATAATAATTTAGACCATTTTTTGATGATCACATTACGCGGATCAGATTCACGATAAATGGCATGCCCAAAGCCCATGATTTTTTCTTTACGTTCTAGCATCCCTGCCATTTGAATTTTAGCGTCTTCTGGTGAGGTAAACTTCTGGATCATCTCCATTGCCGCTTCATTGGCTCCGCCATGTAATGGACCGCGTAATGAACCAATTGCGCCAGTAATACACGAAAACATATCGGATAATGTCGAAGCACATACACGCGCTGTAAAGGTTGAGGCGTTAAATTCATGCTCCGCATACAAAATCAAGGATACGTCCATGACTTTACGATGTAATTCAGATGGCGTTTTACCCGTTAATAAGGCTAAGAAGTGACCACCGATTGATGATTCATCGGTGACACAATCAATTTCAACGCCTTCATGGGTATAACGATACCAATACGTCATGATTGCAGGAAAGGCAGCCAGTAAACGATTGGCAGCGTGCTGTTGTTGAGCAAAATCGGCTTCAGGTTCTAGATTTCCTAAGAATGATGCGCCGGTGCGCATCACATCCATCGGATGGGTATCTTTTGGCACTAAACGCAACACCGCTTTAAGGGCATCAGGTAAATCACGCATGCGAGTTAGTTGCGCGACATATTCATCTAATTGCGCTTGGGTGGGTAGCTCACCGTTAAATAATAAATACGCGACTTCTTCAAAGGTCGCATTATCCGCTAAATCTGATACATCATAACCACAATAGGTTAAACCTGAGCCAGATTGACCCACGGTACAGAGTTTGGTTTCACCTGCGCTTTGACCACGTAATCCAGCGCCACTTAATTTTTTATCGGCCATGTTGATGTCCTCTTTTTTGAAATTGTTTTCTAATTTTTAGATTAATTTTTTTATTAAATACAGAGTACAAGGTACTCATTTATCGCTGCGATGAATTACTTGTTTTTGCCTTCAGCAAATAGCGAGTCGAGCTTTTGCTCATAATCGTGATAACCCAAGTAATCATACAAATCCATACGCGTTTGCATGGTATCGACAACGGCTTTTTGATCACCATCTTCAAGAATATGACGATAGACATTTTCCGCCGCTTTGTTCATGGCTCTAAAGGCTGATAATGGATATAACACCATCGCTGCGCCCCACTCGCCTAACTGTTCTTTGTTCCACAGTTCAGTTTGACCAAATTCGGTAATATTGGCCAAAATCGGCACATCTAATGCTTCACTAAATGCACGATAATGTTCTTCTGTTTTTACAGCTTCAGCAAAAATACCGTCAGCGCCAGCTGCAACATAGGCTTTTGCCCGAGCAATGGCTTTGTCTAAGCCTTCTTGAGCAAATGAATCGGTGCGTGCCATGATGAAAAAATCAGGATCGGTACGTGCATCAACCGCCGCTTTAATACGGTCAACCATTTCTTCAGTGGAGACGATTTCTTTGTTAGGACGATGGCCACAGCGCTTTTGTGCGACTTGGTCTTCCATATGTACCGCTGCTGCACCGGCTTTTTCCATATCTCGGACAGTCTTAGCGATGTTAAATGCACCACCCCATCCGGTATCAATATCCACTAATAAGGGTAAGTCACACGCCGACGTGATGCGTTGTACATCAACAATGACGTCATTCAATGACGTCATACCCAAATCGGGCAATCCATAGGATGCATTGGCGACGCCGCCACCGGATAAATAAATCGCATTGTGGCCGATTTGTTTAGCCATCATGGCTGAGTAGGCATTAATAGTACCGACAATTTGTAATGGAGCGTGTTGCTTTAGGGCGTCACGAAATTTTTTACCTGCGCTCATAATGATTCCTTATTAATATTATGTAGGGATAGCTTAGTAGATGGAGAATGAAGTTTATGTTCGATATTTTGTCTTGAATAAGTAATGTGGCGACGCATCAGCATTTCAGCTAATTCAGCGTCACGGTTGGCAATCGCTTGGGCAATATGTTGATGCTCTGCAAATGCAGTCGTCACTCGAGGACCCGCCATACCGAGTTGCACACGATACATGCGCACTAGATGGTATATTCCTTCGGTTAATAACGTAATTAATTGACTGTTGTGCGAGCCAATAATAATGCGATAATGAAAATCTACGTCACCAGCTTCTTGGTAATACAATTGTGAGTCTTTGACCGAAGCGGCGTGTTGCTCAAGTAAAGTGTTGAGTTCAGCAATTTGTGCTGGCGTCATGTTTTGCGCGGCTAGGCGTGCCGCCATGCCCTCTAAGGATTCACGAACTTGATACAGCTCAATCAATCCTTCAGGTGTAAGCGCAACCACACGAGCGCCGATATTCGCTTTTCGCTCAACAATGTGACACGACACTAAACGGCTAATCGCTTCACGGATCACTGCTCGGCTCACGCCATATTTTGTCGACAACTCGGCTTCGCTTAATTTGCTACTGGCAGCGATGCGCCCTTCGACAATATCGGTTCTTAGGGTGTAAAACGTCTTATCAGCAGCAGTAATAGCAGGTGCGGGGGCATGTGTCATTATGAGTTCTCAAAAACTTTTCAATTACATTGTCGACAATATAGACCTATTTAATCCTTTTATCAAGAAAAACATGCTTTATTGTCGACAACGCTATACTCTATTAAAGAACAATCCGTTTGATTTTTACATTGCGCACGGCTTATGATGCAACTGTATATTATAATAAGGAAAAAACGATGACAGATTCTACCTATACTCCACCTAGCGTCTGGACTTGGGATAGTGCTAACGGTGGCAAGTTTGCCAATATTAATCGTCCTATCTCAGGCAGTACCCATGAAAAAGATTTACCCGTCGGCGAACACCCTTTTCAGCTGTATTCATTAGCAACCCCGAATGGCGTAAAAGTCACGATCATGTTCGAAGAGTTATTAGCATTAGGCATCAAAGAAGCAGAATACGATGGCTGGTTGGTGAATATTCAAGAAGGTGAACAGTTTGGTTCGGGATTTGTCTCAGCCAATCCCAACTCCAAAATCCCTGCATTATTTGATCACTCAGAAGTCGCCAGTGGCGGGGATAAATTCCGCGTCTTTGAATCCGGCTCAATACTCCTACATTTAGCTGAAAAATTCGGGCACTTTTTACCAACATCAGGTTCAAAACGCACTGAAGTACTCAACTGGTTATTTTGGCAAATGGGATCCGCACCGTTTTTAGGTGGAGGGTTTGGCCATTTTTATGCCTACGCACCAGAAAAATATGAATACCCCATCAACCGCTATGCGATGGAAGTTAAACGCCAGTTAGATGTGTTAGATAAGCAATTAGCAAAACACAAATATATTGCAGGGGATGAATACAGTATTGCAGATATGGCCATTTTCCCATGGTATGGCGTACTGTGCTTAGGCAAGTTATATGTAGCCGCTGAGTTTTTACAAGTGCATGAATATACGCATGTCATGCGTTGGGCAAAACAGTTAGCCGCGCGTCCAGCCGTGGTCAAAGGGCGTGTTGTCAATAAAGTGTGGGGCGATGAAGAATTTCAACTACCTGAACGTCACAGTGATGCGGACTTTGTTGACTTGATTAAATAAACCCTACGATTAATGTATGATCTACCACTAATGTCTGCTGATTAATGCTGTTATTTTGTCCACATTCGGTATATTTTAATGATCTGGACGAAATTTAATCAACAACCTCAAGTAATATGGATGAATAAGATGAGTGTAAAAAACGTAGTTGTATTAAGCGCAGTTCGATCTGCAATTGGTACATTTAATGGTAGTTTAAAGGGGATTGAGCCAGCAGAATTAGCCGCTCAAGTACTAAAGCAAGGTATTGAAAAATCAGGCGTACCAGCTGATCAATACGAATCTATCGTAGTCGGCAATACTATCCCGACAGAATCGCGCTTTCCGTATGTTGCTCGTGTCGCATCAATTCAAGCCGGTATGCCACTAAGCTCAACGGCAATGGCACTGAACCGTCTATGTAGTTCAGGTTTACAAGCTGTCATTAACTCTGCCCAAGGGATCATGCTAGGTGATCATGAGTTGGCGATTGGTGGTGGTGTAGAGAATATGACACGTGGTGGCTACTTATCAGGTGCAATGCGAAATGGTGCACGTATGGGTGATACATCAATGACTGATATGATGGTCGCAGCCTTGACTGACCCATTTGGTGTTGGCCATATGGGTATTACCGCTGAGAACTTAGCTGATAAATGGGAAATTTCACGCGAAGAACAAGATGCCTTTGCTGCAGAATCTCACGCACGTGCAGCTAAAGCAATTGAAGCTGGTTATTTTAAAGACCAAATTGTACCGATTGAGTTAACAAGCCGTAAAGGTACCATTATCTTTGATACAGACGAGCACGTTAAAGCAGGAACAACCGCTGAGAGTTTAAGTGGCATGCGTCCAGCATTTAAAAAAGACGGCAGCGTAACGGCAGGTAACGCATCAGGTATTAATGATGGTGCATCGTTCTTAACCTTAGCAAGTGAAGACTACGCAACGGCAAATGGATTAGCACCAATTGCACGTATTGTCTCTTATGCGGTTGCTGGTGTCCCGAACGATGTCATGGGTGAAGGTCCTATCCCAGCAACTAAAGCCGCGTTAGCCAAAGCCGGTTTAACGATTGCAGATATGGATGTGGTGGAATCAAACGAAGCGTTTGCCTCTCAAGCACTAACGGTAAGTAAAGGCCTTGATTTAGATCCTGCAAAAACTAACCCTAATGGTGGCGCCATTGCGCTAGGTCACCCAATCGGTGCATCCGGTGCAGTCATTGCTACTAAAGCAATCCATGAATTACAACGCATTCAAGGTAAATACGCCTTAGCAACGATGTGTATTGGTGGTGGTCAAGGTATTGCGATGATATTTGAACGTATGTAACAAACACGTTTATTGAGTCTTAATGAAAACGGCGAAATGATTACATCTTCGCCGTTTTTTATTGACTTGTATTAGTGATTCTTCAACAAATAATCAAAGGCGGATAAACTGGCTTTAGCTCCCTCACCCATCGATATGACAATTTGCTTATAAGGCACGGTCGAGACATCCCCAGCAGCAAAAATCCCAGGTTGTGATGTTTCACCACGCTCATTAATGATGATTTCTTTGTAAGGTGATAACTCGACCACACCATCAGCTATTTGCGAATTAGGCAATAAACCAATCTGTACAAAGATCCCATCTAACGCTTGCTCATGAATTTCTCCCGTTGCACGGTCTTCATATTGCAATGCCGTTACTTTGCCGTTAGTGGCTAAGACTTCTTTGGAAGCAGCATTTTTGATAATAGTGACGTTTTTTCGCTTAGCTAATTGATCGACTAATACTTTGTCAGCTTTAAGTTCTGGTAAAAATTCAAAAACGGTCACCGATTTGACAATCCCAGCTAAGTCCAATGCCGCTTCAATACCAGAGTTACCACCGCCAATAACAGCCACATCTTTGCCTTTGAAAAAAGGCCCATCACAATGTGGACAGTAAGCGACACCATTTCCAATATTTTCTTTTTCACCTGGCACACCTAACTCACGCCATTTAGCACCTGTTGCAATGATCACAGACTTAGATTGGATTTGCTCACCACTTGATAATGTGAGAGTTTTTATATGACCCGGTTCAATACGTTCAACCCTTAAATGTTCTTTGAGTGTGACTTCATAATCATTCAAATGATGCATCATCGCCCCCGTCAATGCGGGTCCAGTTGTACTTGATATCGAAATTAAATTTTCAATACCCATTGTGTCTTTTACTTGTCCACCAAACCGCTCAGCAATGACCGTGACATTTAAGCCTTTACGCGCTGCATAAATAGCAGCAGAAACACCTGCAGGCCCACCACCTAATACCGTAACATCTTGTAGTGGTAAGGCAGGAGCATCAGCCGACTGTTGACTTAACTGTGGGTACAACACTAACAGTTTTTCAATTAACGCACCGGTATCTATTTTACCATTGGCAAATACTTCACCATTGAGATATACACTAGGTACACCTTGAATATTATTTTGTTCAATTAAATCGGGATACAACCCCCCATCAATCATTTCCGCTTGGATATGCGGATTAAGTAGTGCAAATTGATTCAATGCTTGCACGACATCAGGGCAGTTATGACAGCTCAGACTGATATATGCTTCAAATTTTAAAGGCACATCAACGCGTTTGATAATTTTTTGTAACCCTTCATCTAATTTGATTGGGGTGCCTGTCGCATTAAGTACTGCTAAGACGAGTGAATTAAACTCATGGCCAGAAGGGATGCCTGAAAAAATAACGCCTGTTGGCTCATTATTAACCAATAAAGTAAAGCTTAATGGGCTTCTTAAGGTATCAGATAAATCTTGTTCAACAACGCTGATCAATGAATTTGCGGTCGAAAAATCGGTTAAAAATTGCAACAATTCAGCACGTTTACTGTGCTCGCCCGTTTGCAAAACAAATGATAAGGGCGCAGTCATGTTTTGCGTATATTGTTGTAAGGCGGTGATAATATCTGGAGTAATCATTTGCTTGTTCCTTTTGTCTGGAGAAGGTATGTTGAAAATCAAGGGAGACTCGCTCCCTTATCGCTCTATTCATCAATGATGATGAAATTAGATTTTGCCGACTAAATCTAAGCTTGGAGCCAGGGTCTTTTGACCTGCTTCCCATGCTGCTGGACAGACTTCACCGTCATGCGTAGCAACATATTGTGCCGCTTTGACTTTACGCAACATGTCTTTAGCAGAACGTCCAATACCTAAATCATGAATTTCAGCAACTTTGATAACGCCTTCAGGATTAACTAGGAAAGTACCACGCAATGCTTGACCAGCTTCTTCGATCATCACATCAAAACCTCGTGTCAAGGCACCAGTACTGTCCCCTAGCATCGGGTAAGTCACTTTAGAAATTGCATCAGACGTTTCATGCCATGCTTTGTGCACGAAATGTGAATCCGTAGAAACTGAATATACTTGCACACCTAACTGTTGTAGCTCGCCATAGATATTTTGCATATCTTCAAGCTCAGTTGGGCAAACAAATGTAAAATCGGCAGGATAAAATAAGAAGATAGACCATTGACCTTTTACATCATCAGAAGTGATAGTAACAAAGTCATCTTGGCCAGGAACAAATGCTTGAGTTGAAAATTCTGGGATAGTGCTGTTGATTTTAGCCATGCTAAATTTCCTTAATAATAGTAAGAGTTAAACTTGTTATAGACAACCC
>JAQXDG010000173.1 GCA_029251505.1 Glaciecola sp.
TACGCTTTGAATGATGGGTATAGGTAAATGTTAATTTCATCTTAGTCCGAGCGATTCCACTAAAAATAAAAAGGTGCTAGATAATAAACTAAATTACACCATTAAAAAACAAAAAAGCCCTTTTCGACACATATCGTAAAGGGCTTGCTATCAAATATTGACTTAGGTCAGTGCCATTACTGGACTTATATATTGAATGGGTGCGCTGCTCTCATCATCATATGTAACATATTCCCACGCATCCGATTGGTCTAACACGGCATTAAGCAACTTATTATTTAAACCATGTCCTGTTTTATACGCTTTTAGTAAGCCAATAATGCTGTGGCCGCCAAGATATAAATCACCCACTGCATCAAGCACTTTATGTTTAAGAAATTCATCTTCATAGCGTAACCCTTCAGGATTTAACACACGATACTCATCTAAGGCAACCGCATTATTCATGCTGCCACCTAAGGCAAGATCCATTGAATTCATCATTTCTAAATCACGCATAAAACCGAAAGTTCGTGCACGAGAAACATGATCAATATACGAATCAGAACTAAAATCTAATACCATTCTTTGTCGCGTTTGGCTAATTACTGGGTGATCAAAATCAATCGCAAAATCCACTTTAAAACCGTTAAACGGGCTTAACTCTGCCCATTTATCGCCATCTTCGACCCGGACTGTCTTGATGAGTTTTAAAAATTGTTTTGGCGCGTTGAGCTCTTCGATCCCCGCAGATTGTAACAAGAACACAAATGGGCTGGCACTGCCATCCATAATCGGTAATTCATGTGAATTGACTTCAACAATAATATTGTCAATTCCTAAGCCTGCAAGTGCTGAAGCAAGGTGCTCAACAGTATGCACAGTCACACCATTATCATTACTAATGCACGTACACAACACAGTATCTTTCACGGCATTAGCCCGTGAAGGAATATCAACATGTGGGATTAAATCCACACGTCGAAATACGATCCCCGTATTAGCAGGAGCAGGGCGAAGTGTCATCGTGACTTTTTCGCCTTTGTGCAAGCCAATACCGGTCTCTTGTACTGAATGTTTGATGGTACGTTGTCTGATCATTGTTGTGCCTTGAAAAACTTGTGACATATTATATGGTCTTACCAGTTGGTCGTCAAGTTTTGCCTCAATGCTTAATCCGCTTGTTTACGTAAAAACGTCGGAATATCAATGTATTCCAAATCTGCCATATCATCGTCTAAGTGTTTAGTTGCCGTCATCGCACTTTGCGACCCGCCAGCACTTGTCCCTGCACTCGTGCTTCCTGAACTAACCGCAGAAGTCTTTCGAGGCGCGTCTGTTTTAACTAATGAAATATCAGGCTTGTCTGTACCGATACCGGTAGCAACAACCGTCACACGAATTTCGTCAGCCATATTCATATCTATAACGGTACCGACAACAACGGTTGCATTTTCAGATGCAAACGCACGAACAGCATTACCGACTGTCTCATATTCATCAATCGCAAAATCAGGACCCGCAGTAATATTGACCAAAATACCGCGCGCACCAGATAAATCGATGTCTTCAAGTAACGGACATGCAATGGCTTGTTCGGCAGCTTCTTCGGCGCGATCTTCGCCTTTGCCAATACCCGTACCCATCATCGCCGTACCCATCTCTGACATCACGGTTTTTACATCCGCGAAATCCACGTTAATCAAACCTGGATTAGTAATTAATTCTGCAATACCACGAACCGAACCTAACAACACATCGTTAGCCGCTTCAAACGCCTTTAATAACGGCGTACCTTTACCAAGTACTTTCAATAATTTGTCATTCGGGATCGTAATCAAAGAGTCAACATGCTTAGCTAGCTCATCAATACCTTGACTGGCATACGAAAGACGCTTTTTACCTTCAAAACCAAATGGACGCGTCACGACCGCAACACTTAACACACCCATTTCGCGAGCAATTTTAGCAACTTCAGGTGCAGCGCCGGTACCCGTACCGCCCCCCATACCTGCCGTAATAAAGATCATGTCCGAGCCGTCAATAGCTTGACGGATGGTTTCACGATCTTCATGTGCCGCTTCCCGACCAACATTTGGATCCGCGCCGGCACCTAATCCTTTTGTTACCGTGTTACCAATCTGTAATACAGTATCAGCTTGAGATTTCTTTAATACCTGTGCATCTGTGTTGATTGTGATAAATTCAACACCTTCGATTTTGTTCGCAACCATGTGTTCGATAGCATTACCGCCACCGCCACCAACACCAATTACTTTAATTACAGCTTCCGAACTATTGTCATCCATTAATTCAAACATATTTGCTCTCCGGTTATGCTTGTTATTATACAGGTTAATATTTTAAAATTCGCCTTTAAACCATGCTTTTATGCGACTTAATACGCTTTCAGTTGGTATTTTTTGCGAAATTTGTTGTTCTTCCATTGATTGACGACCATATTGTAATAATCCGACTGCGACTGCAAAACTCGGATCATTGACATAATCGCTCAATCCCTTTATTTTATTTGGGGTACCAACACGTACTGGCATTTGAAAAATTTCTTCTGCAAATTCGACCGCACCTTCCATTTTTACTGTGCCACCGGTTAATACTATCCCTGCAGCAATTTGCTCTTCGAACCCACTTGATTTAATCTCTTCGTGGATTAATTCAAACAATTCTTGATAGCGAGGTTCGATTACCTCTGCGAGTGTATGACGCGACATCGTTCGCGCTGGACGCCCACCAACACTAGGTACATTAATGGTATCTTCCATACTCACCATGTCTTTCAACGCACAGGCGTGACGCACTTTCAATGCTTCAGCATTATTGACAGGCGTTCTAAATATTTTAGCGATGTCACCCGTAATTTGATTGCCCGCGACAGGAATCACCGCAGAATGACGAATAGCACCATTAGAGTATATAACTAAATCAATCGTTCCGGCACCAATATCGACGACGCAAACACCCAGCTCTCGTTCGTCGTCAGTTAACACTGAATAACTTGCTGCTAGTGCCGAGAACACCATCGTATCGACGGTAATGTCTGCTCGATCAGTACACTTAATGAAATTTTTAGCCATATCTTCAGCACAAGTAATGATATGAATATTGGCATTCATGCGTACACCAGACATCCCGATTGGGTTTTTAACACCTTCTTGGACATCGACTGAGTATTCTTGTGGCAACACATGTAACATACGACGTTCGGCAGGGATAGCGACCGAGCGTGCCGTATGAATAACATTATCAATATCTTCTTGCTCTACTTCAGGATGATTAATCGCCACCATTCCAGTTTCATTTTGACATTGAACGTGTCGCCCCGTAATAGCCATTAATACCGAAGTCGCTTTGTAATTTGCCATTAATTCCATTTCATTAATTGCACGTTGAATCGATTGAGTAACCAGATTTAAGTCATTTACTCCACCTTTATCCATTCCCTTTGCAGAATAAGTGCCAACTCCAACAATACTCACATAATCATTTTCGAGCATTTCTCCCACAACGGCTTTAATTTTATTTGTACCAATATCTAATCCGACGACCAGATTGGTATTGTCTATTTTAGCCATGGAGTTATTCCTATAAATTGGTTTGTTAAATTCATCCAGTTATACCTTCCAGCCCACGGCTGCACCTGTATCATAACGTAAATCAACGTAATTAATGGCACGTGAGTCTTGTTGTAATAATGGGTATAAATTAATAAAACGTTGTAATCGGTTGATAAATTCTTGGCGTCCCAAATTAAGCTTGATACCATTATTTAATTGTACTTGCCAAGCAAATCGTTCGCTTAAAACTAAATTATCTACGGTTAACGTACCCGTTGATAAAATCATTTGCATTGCTTTATAGCCTGAAAGTGCTGTTTTTTCGGCACCATTAGGACCAAATAGTGTCGGTAATTTGTCGTTTTGAATATCACCAGCAAATGGTACTCCTTCGGAATTTAATAATAAATCATCATTCCAAATAGCAACCGGCGTTTGCTCTACTAAATAAACTTGTATTGTATTTGGCCATTTTTTGCGAACCGACGCTTGATGTACCCAAGGATGTTTTAGTACAGCCGTATGGATTTCATTGATATCGGCCGAAAAAAAGCTACCTTGCACATCTTTAGATATCAGTCGTGAAATATCTCGATCTTGAATATATTGATACGTACCACTAATTTCGATATGACTAATTGGAACTTGCTGCTCATCATGCATCCATTGCGTTAAATTCAATGCTGCCCAAACTAGTCCAATACATACACAAATTAAAAAACTTAAGCCCCAGATTTTTTCTCTATTAATATGCTCAATTTCAGTCATCATTGCCTTCCTTGACTCTACCTAGCGCGTGTTTGTGACTGATAGCGTTATCGATAACACTTTTACCAAATGCATCAACTAGAATTAATTTAACCAATTCAGAAAAAGAATACCCTGCCTGTAACGCCGCTTTCGGAACTAAGCTTTTTTGCGTCATGCCTGGCACAGTGTTTACTTCTAATAAGATAAAATCGCCCGAGGCTGAATCACGCATTAAATCTACTCGCCCCCACCCTTTACAAGAAACGGCATTGAATGCATGCAGACTTAATTCACCGATCGCGGTTTCTTGTTCTGAAGTCAAATCACTCGGGCAATGATATTGCGTTGAATCTGAATGATATTTAGCATCATAATCATAAAAAGTGTTTGGCGTCACCATAGATATACTAGGTAGTGCCTGACCCGCTAAAATACTCACTGTATATTCTGAGCCTTCAATAAACTGTTCTACTAAGACGCGCTCATCAAAGGTTAATGCCTCTTTGATAGCGGCGACGAGCTCTGTACTTGTTGTCGTTTTTGCCATGCCAATACTTGATCCCTCATGGCTTGGCTTAACCATCAACGTTGTGCCGATTGCGGTCATCACATCTTGAGCTTGCGTATCCGTAATGGGTTGATCAATTTCTATATATTTGGCCGTTGGCAGGCCTAATGCTTGCCATACATGCTTGGTATGTAATTTATCCATGGCAATTGCAGAGCCCAATACACCGGTACCAGTATAAGGGAGACCCATCCATTCCAGTGCGCCTTGTACCGTTCCATCCTCGCCTCCGCGACCATGTAACATGATCATCACATGCGTCACATTTTCATCATGCAAATCACTCAAAGGTCGATATTTAGGGTCAAACTTGATTACTGCTAAACCGAGCGCAACAATGGCTTGATAAACTGCATCTCCAGAAGCTAAAGAGACGTCACGCTCGGCTGAATTTCCACCGAGCAAGACGGCTATGTTTGTCTTCTTCATGCCGCGATCTCCTTGATGATAGCGCAAACATTATCAGTGGCATCTGCTTTAGCCAATTGATACGCTTGTTGTGCCATTGTGATTCGGTCTTTTGGCGACGTAATTAACAGCCTCAGTTTTACTTCTAAGTCTTGTAACTCAGATTGCGGACATAAGATTGCGCCACCATGATCACATAAGGTTTTTGCATTGGCGGTTTGATGATCATCAACCGCACTAGGTAATGGGACAAAACAGGCTACTCGACCGGCGCAGGCGACTTCGGCCACGGTTAATGCCCCAGCGCGGCAAATCACAATATCAGCATGTGTCAATGCACTTGCCATATCATCAATGAATTCTGTTACTTGCAATTGAACTAATGGGCTGATATTGGCGTTAGCATAAGCGCTATTCACTGCTGATTCATTGCCTTTGCCTACTTGATGAACAATCTGTATGTTGTTGAATTGTTGAGTAAGGTTGACAAATATCTGCGGCAAATTAGTATTAAATATCTGAGCCCCTAAACTGCCACCTACAACTAAGATCGTGGTAGACTCAGGCGTTTTTGTTATTGCAGGGATCGCACTGATTTCAGCGCGAACTGGATTACCTACCCATGTGATTTTATCAGGTGAGATAGCAAATTGGGTATTCGCAAAACCCGTTAACACTCGTTGTGCGATTTTGGCTAAATAACGATTTGTCATCCCTGCAACCGCATTTTGTTCATGTAAAACTAATGGTATACCAAGTATTCGTGTGGCAATACCTCCTGGTCCACTTGCGTATCCCCCCATACCAAGAACAACGTCAGGTTGGATCTGTAGCATAATTCGATAAGATTGATAAACCGCTTTTACCAACATAAATGGTAAAGATAATTTTCGCACGAGTCCATTACCACGAATACCTTTAACAGCAATGGTATGCAATTGGATATCGTGTTTCGGTACGATGGTCGCTTCCATTTTATCCGCTGTACCAAGCCATTCAATTTCCCATCCGCTTTCGCGCAATGTCTGCGCTACTGCGAGTCCTGGAAAGATGTGTCCGCCTGTTCCACCAGCCATAATAAGTAATTTAGGCATTAGCTGGCTCCTCATTCACAACATCATCAAATTCGTCTATCTCAGTAATCTCATCCAGCGAATCGATTGACGCAGTATCTTGTGAGGCCATTGCTTTTTGTGCTGATGCCTTTTTCTTAATCGTTTGTGCCGTTTTGCGCTTAGGTTTGTTGGCCGCTTCTAATTGCGCACAACGTACCTCAAAGTCAATTCGAATCAATAAGGCCACGGCAATTGCCATAATAATCATACTGGAACCGCCATAACTGACTAATGGCAAGGTTAATCCTTTGGTTGGTAATAATCCTGCACTTCCACCAATATTTACGAATGTTTGAAAACTGAACCAAATTCCAATGCCGTAGGCTAAATAGGCTGCAAATGGCATTTGTACTTTCAAGGCTCGGTTACCTAAAAATAATGCTTTAATCACCATAGTTAAAATCAAGCCAAGGAGTATGACGATCCCGATATAACCCAACTCTTCTGCAATTATTGCCACGATAAAATCGGTGTGAGCTTCAGGCAAAAACTGTAGCTTTTGAATACTATTACCTAACCCTTGCCCAAACCAATCACCGCGCCCATACGCCATCAATGACTGAGTTAACTGATATCCAGTACCAAACGGATCAGCCCAGGGATCAAGAAATGCGGTAATCCGTCGCATCCTATATTCTTCTAAAATAATCATAGTGACAAACAGCACAATACCCGTAAACACCAATGCGATGAATTGCCACAGTTTTGCACCCGCTAAGAACAACAGTCCTAGTGTGGTGATAAACATTACAATCGTCGTACCTAAATCAGGCTGTGACCATAAACACAATCCCAACACAAAAAATACAATCAATGGCTTAATGAAGCCTTTGATATTTTCTGTCACTTCGGCATAACGTCGCTCTAAATAACCGGCTAAAAAACAAAAAAAGAATAACTTTGTCGGTTCTGCTGCTTGAATATTGATGGGTCCAATAGTTAACCAACGCTGTGCGCCATTGACTGAGCGCCCGACTAATAACACCGCGACTAATAAGCCGAATGCCAACAAGAGTAAATAAGGGTTAAATCGTTGCCACCAACTAATTGGGATCATCAATACAAACAATGCAGTAATCAATGCCATGCAACTAAATATCACGTGTCGGATAATGAAAAAATATTGATTGTTATATTTAGCAATCCCTTCAGGCATTGAGGCGGATGCGACCATAATAATGCCGAGTGCAACTAAGGCTAATGCGACCATGACCAATCCAAGATCATACATGCGTATTTGTGCCTGCGCTGTATCATGCCGCGCAGCAAACATCGCTTGTAAATTGGAGGTCGTTGTAAAACTCATTATTATCTTCTTATCTCAACTTTTTATCTCAGCTTCAAGGTCGCTAATCCGACCAAGACTAAAATCAGGGAAATGATCCAAAAGCGTACAATTACCTTTGGCTCTGGCCAGCCTTTCAACTCAAAATGATGATGTATTGGTGCCATTCTAAACACGCGCTTACCGCGTAATTTAAATGAACCCACCTGAATAATGACTGATAATGTTTCTATAACAAAGATCCCACCCATAATGACGAGTACAATTTCTTGGCGCACAAGCACAGCTATAATGCCTAACGTGCCACCTAATGCTAATGAACCTACATCACCCATGAAAACTTGCGCAGGATAGGCGTTGAACCATAAAAATCCGAGACCCGCTCCAATCATTGCTCCACAGACAATAACCAACTCACTTGCTTGCGGAATATGCGGAATATGTAGATATTCTGAAAAATTAACATTACCAGTGACATAAGCGAATATTGCCAATGCGCCAGCAACGAAGATTACCGGTACAATGGCTAAGCCATCTAAGCCATCGGTTAAATTAACGGCGTTACTCGTGCCCACAACCGTAAAGTAGACTAATGCTAAATACATCAATCCAAGTTGCGGCAAGATATCTTTAAAAAATGGTACGACCAACATGGTCTCTTCTGCTTGTGTCGTTGTCGAATACAAATACACCGCGACCACTAAAGCGATAATGGTTTGCCAAAAATATTTCCAACGGGCAATTAAACCTTTAGCATCTTTGCGGACGACTTTACGATAATCATCAACAAAGCCCACGACGCCATACCCTAATAACACAGCTAAGGTGACCCATACGTATTTGTTCGTTAAATCAGCCCATAATAATACGCTGACACTTATAGCCGCTAAAATCAGTACACCACCCATAGTGGGGGTTCCCATTTTTTGTAAATGCGATTCTGGACCATCATCACGAACAGTTTGTCCGATTTGCAGACGTTGTAACCAAATGATCATTTTTGGCCCAATGAAGATTGCCATTAACAAGGATGTTAATGTCGCAAGGATACTTCTTAGTGTTAGATAATTAAGTACACTAAAACCGATATCCAGTTGTATTAACCAATTGGTTAGTAATATCAACATGCAATTTGTCTCCTTGAGCGATCAAGCTTTCCCACAGGGGATGCCTCCAACGCAGTGACAACACGTTCCATTCGCGCAGAACGAGAGCCTTTAACCAAAATAGTAATATCGTCATCGATGTGTTGTAACTCTCCATAAAGAGCGGTTAACAAGGGCTCAATCTCTGAAAAATGTTGTCCATGATCGCCATACACACTACTTGCACTTTGACTTAATACGCCTAAGGTATACAACATGTCAATACCTTCACGCTGCGCTAATTCACCGACTTCTTCATGGTAATGTCGAGCCTTATCACCTAGCTCAGCCATATCACCTAGCACCAAAATCCTGCGACCTTGATAACTTGCAAGTAATTTTATCGCTGCGGTTACCGAAGCCACATTAGCATTGTAGGAATCATCCAAAACACGCACTTGCTCTGACAATTGTTTAACATCCAAACGTCCTTTTACGTTTTTCATTGTCGCTAACCCATCTCGTACATTTTCTAAGCTAGCGCCCACGTTTATTGCTAACGCTGCAGCTAATAATGCATTACTAACGTTATGCATGCCCGGAATCGTTAATCCAATATTCATTTCGCCAATTGGAGTATGCATAATAAAATGCGCGCAACCATTAAACGCCAAGTCAACTTGGGTTGCGGTATAATCTGCTTTACCGCCTGGTTTAGCCTCTAAAGAGAATGAGTAAATGAATTCGTTAGATAACTTACCGTGCCAAAAGTCATAAAACTGCGAATCGTAATTTAATAAAGCGACACCGGTTTTACCAAGTCCTTTAAAAATTTCGCTTTTAGCCCTAGCAACTCCAAATAAACTGCCAAAACCTTCTAAATGCGAAGCCGCTGCATTGACGATAGTCGCCACATCAGGCTTAACTAAATTGGTGGTATAAGCTATCTCGCCTAAATGATTAGCACCCATTTCGATGACTGCAAATTCATGCTGTGGCTCTAAACGTAATAATGTGAGTGGAACACCAATATCATTGTTAAAGTTACCGGCAGTGGATAATACCTTCCCGTGTTGCTCTAATATGGCGGTAGTCATTTCTTTTACGGTGGTTTTGCCTGAACTACCCGTTATAGCAACGGTTTTAGGATTTACTCGTTGTTTGACATATGCGCCGAGTAAACCCAGTGCGATTTTCGTGTCCTCAACTAGAATTACCGGCATATGCGCGACAACGGGTTCGGAAGCAATTATCGCTATCGCCCCTTTTTGGCGAGCTTCATTTGCAAATATGTGGCCATTAAAATTAGGTCCGACTAAGGCGATGAACACATCATTTTGAGCTATTGCACGGGTATCGGTTGATACACCGCTAATAACAAGATCGTCGCCACTTAACGTACCGTTAACTTGGTGGGCAATTTCCGATAATGATAAATTAATCATGAGCTTTACCTATTGATTAAACGTGAGATTAGCAACGTTCGTTGCTTCTAAACCATCTGGCGCAATATTCAGTAACTGCAATGCGCCTCCCATAATTTTTGAAAATACCGGTGCAGCCGTATCTCCGGCATAATATAAGTCCCCACCGGGTTCATTGATTAGCACAACCACTACGATTTGTGGGTCTGAAACCGGTGCTACACCAGCAAATATATTGACATAATTATCGCCATAGCCACCTGCAATCGCTTTACGACTGGTCCCCGTTTTACCGGCAACGCGATAACCGGCAACAGCGGCTTTAGTCGCAGACCCTCCTTTTTGAGTCACACTTTCCATCATTTCCAATACGGCTTGCGTGTTTTGAGCGCTAAAGACTTGTTCTGTTTGTTTGTGGTTATTGTGTTTGATGATGGTTAATTCACGATTAGCTCCACCATTGGCTAACGTGGTATACATGCGACCGAGTTGTGCGGTGGTCACTGATAAACCATAACCAAATGATAATGTCGCTAACTCAAATTCTGACCAGCGATTGCGCTCATGAAATAAGCCCGCGCTTTCGCCTAGTAAACTCATACCCGTATCCGACATTAAGCCCATGTTGTAATACGTATCCAATAAAAACTCTTTGGGTACTGACAAAGCCAGTTTTGTGGTTCCAATATTGCTCGATTTTTGGATAATGCTACGTAAGTCTAATTCACCATAATTATGGCTGTCTTGCACTCGACTCCCACCCAAGCGCATCCAACCTGGATTAGTATCAATGATGTCGTCTTTTTTTATGACACCAAATTCTAATGCGCTTAATACCGCTAAAGGTTTTACTGCAGAACCCGGTTCAAATGCATCCGTGACAACACGGTTGCGGATTCGATGCGCACCGGTATTCTTTCGATTATTAGGATTGTAGGATGGGCCATTGACCATTGCCAAGACTTCCGCAGTTTCAACATCAATCACTAAAGCAGAAGCCGAACGTGCTTGATAGACCGTGAGCGCTTTTTTAATCTCTTTGTAAGCCAGTGCTTGTATTCGTTGATCAATCGTTAAGACTAAATCACTGGCTTTTTTACCTTCTTTTTCTTTTAACAACTCAATTTGGCGACCTTTACCATCCCGACGAATATAACGTCTATCCGGTGTACCGGTTAAATAGTCGTTGAACAAATATTCAATGCCTTCGATCCCTTTATCATCCACATTGGTGAAGCCAATTACATGTGCCGAAACTTCTCCAGATGGATAATAACGACGAGATTCATCGCGTAAGTACACCCCAGGAATATCCAGTTCATCCACATAATTCGCCATTGCAGGCGTCACTTGCCGTTGCAAATACACAAACCGACGTTTGGGATTACTGACCTTTGCCATTAAGGCTTGTGTATCATTTTTTAATACTTTGGCTAATGCATCCCAGCGACGCACGTCAGCCAGTGAATTTTGTTGTGCGATGATTTTAGGATCGGCATAAATTGCTTGAACCGGAATACTCACGGCAAGCTCTTGACCGTTGCGATCCATGATCAGACCGCGGTGAGCAGCAGCTTCACGCACGCGTTTAGTGCGATTATCACCTTGTTTGATTAACTGGTCTGGCTCAATCACTTGAATAAAAGCGGCTCTGACCCCAATTCCGGTAAACACTAAACAAATGCAAATCACAACAAACACAAACCGCCAATACACCGTAGCAGGCGCTTGAGCTAGTTGAGTAGTCTTAGCTGCTTTAGATTGCTTAGTCATTCGATTTTCACCACAATCTCACTGTCTGCATCCGGACGCTTCATATTTAATTTTTTATTGACCAACGTTTCGATGCGGTTATGTTCGGTCAATGCGCTCTGTTCTAAAACTAAGTGTCGCCACTCTACATCCAATCGATCCTGTTCTTGCATCAAGGCTTCTACTTCAATCGATAGCTGTCGATTATACTGCGCACTGAGTACTACGCTATAGGCGGTTCCCATAACGGCTAAAAACAACAAAACCCGCGTAAAATTGCGGGTCAAATCCGTTAACATAATATCCACTAAACTCACGCGTTGGAGCGTCATAGTTTTTCAGCCACACGCAACACCGAACTTCGAGCCCGGGGATTAAGAGCAATCTCAGCGGCACTTGGTTTTGTCGCTTTACCGACTAATTTGAGCACTTTGTCAGCATCAATAACGGATTGCATAATGGGCATATTATGCGGCACTTGTTTACCTTTGCTTTGTTCGCGCATAAAACGTTTAACCATGCGATCTTCTAACGAATGAAAGCTGATAACGGTTAGACGGCCACCTGGTTTTAACAATTTTACTGCTGCTTTTAAACCATCACGTAATTGGTCTAATTCGCTATTGATGTAAATGCGAATTCCCTGGAAAGCCCGTGTGGCTGGGTGTTTATGTTTATCTTTAACAGGCATTGCATCGGCAATTATTTTAGCTAATTGTAAGGTATGCGTAATCGGGGTATGTGCGCGAGTGTTAACGATGGCATGGGCAATACGTTTACCAAACTTTTCTTCACCAAACTCTTTGATTACTTGCGCAATATCTTGTTCGTCTGCATACATCAACCACTCCGCAGCACTATGCCCAGAACTGGTATCCATTCTCATATCAAGTGGTCCATCACGTAAAAAACTAAATCCACGTTCTGATTCATCTAATTGTGGTGAAGACACACCGAGATCCATCAAAATACCATCGACTTGTCCATGTAACTCGTTGGTTGGTGACACATCATCCATTTGTGAAAATGCACTATGCACAATCGAAAAACTGGGATTAGTTTGGAATCGTTCAGCGGCTTTGATAGCACTGGGATCACGATCGAATGCAATCAAGCGACCATTTTCTGATAAACCATGTAAAATATGACTTGAATGACCCCCTCGGCCAAATGTCGCGTCAATATAAATACCATCAGGTTTAATATCTAAACCCGCAATCGATTCGTGCAACAGCACCGACGTGTGGGCGGGATCCATCATAATGAGAAGTCCTGTAAGCGTTCGGTTAGCTCAAAATCACCTTGCTGTTCAGTCTGAATATCTTGTTCAATCTGTTGTTGCCAAACATCAGCATCCCAAATTTCAAATTTATTTAATTGCCCAACTAGCATAATTTGCTTATTTAGTTTGGCGTGCTGGCGCAGTGGAGTAGAAAGATGAAAACGGCCATTTTTATCCATATCCCCTTCCATGGCATAACCAAGTAAAAGGCGACGGATGCGGCGTTCATGCGGATTAGTGGTGGAAAGTTTTTGGAGTTTTAACTCGATTTCTTCCCATTCATGGAGTGGGTAAAGTAGCAAACAGCTTTGTACAGTATCAATGGTACACACCAAGCGCCCGGCACAATCATCTAGCAATGACTGACGATACCGAGTTGGTATTGCCACCCTGCCTTTGACATCTAGATTGATTGCGTTTGCGCCGCGGAACATTCCAAGACCCTTTTTAGTATTATTGAGACTTTATTTTGGTAATGATGGCGTGGTGGAAGATTATTATTTTTATGTTTTTGTCACAGGTTTTTAATCATTTACATGTCCGTATGTCTTAATGATCCACTTTTTGCCACTTTTACCCACTTTTGTGAGTTTATTGCCTAATCGGATCCACGTCAACACAAATAAACAAATAAAACGCCCTGACACTCTGCCCAGTCATCGTCGGGGTCGCGATAAATAATAGGTAAAAAAAAACCACCGCCTAAGGGCAGTGGTTTTTTTATAACAATATGAAGTAGTTAGTCTATGCCGACTGGACTACCTAGGCTTTATCAGCAGCTTCTTTTTCTGCTAAAGCTTTCGCTTGAGCCGCAGCCTCAGCAGCTAAATTAACGATTTGTAATGAACGAATTGGTTTGTCAGTTTTGTTCGACAATTCAACTAAACGGTTCAACTGGCTTAAAGACATCATTAATGCATAAATTGCTCCAGAGAAGCCTTTTTTGTGTAACGTTAAGATTTCTTCGTCAGGCAAGTTAAATAATTTGTTTTCATCGATGCTTAACATACCCGTAATTGCGCGGCGTTCACCGGCATCAGTTACCATGCGGATTTCGATTTCAGTTAACAGGTCAAGCTCAACCACTTTAGTGATGAATTCTTGCGTTAGACGCTCTGAATTAGCTAAGAAGTCTAAAAACTCTAAACGATTTTTTAATAAATCAGCCGCTTCACCTTCAGCCGTAAATAACGGAGCGCCGTCATCGGTTATCAATGCAGACGCATCATCAATGAACACACCTAAATTACCGTTATCCGGACGAATATCAAAAGGGTAGCGTTGAATATTCATAGGAACTTGTGGTGCCTGCCAGCGACCTTCAGCAAAATATAGATTCGATTCTTTTTCGATTCCTAACATACATACTGTATGGTGATTGCCTGTTTTTTCGTCCTTGATAAATACCATCGGAATAGCGCCAGCTAATTGTGCAAACTCACGGATTGAAGCAGCGGCAAGGTGAGTGTTTTGCGTAAATGCAAAATCATTTTTCGTAGATAGTTTAATATCTTTGTGTACGGCTTTATCTAAAGGTACGTAATTCATCGCCATGGGAAATATTCTCGTTGTTATGATAGTAAGTTAAGTTATGGGATGATTATGTGAAAATTCAACCGTAATGTCATGTTATATCCAAAAATTGTTACAAAAATGTGAGTTTTTTCTATTTTTTTAATTGTGTTAGAGTGTAGATGTGTAAATTTTAACCAACAAGGATTGACGGATGGTGAAACATCGTACAAGTGTCACTGCGGTATATTTA
Source organism: Glaciecola sp. (assembly GCA_029251505.1). Classification (GTDB taxonomy): domain Bacteria; phylum Pseudomonadota; class Gammaproteobacteria; order Enterobacterales; family Alteromonadaceae; genus Opacimonas. The sequence goes on from JAQXDG010000173.1 coordinate 14,989, forward strand.
CTTGCTGCATTAGGATTATCGGGCTGCACAGCTAAGCCCCCTGCAACTGAGCTAACCCAAGCACAACGGATTGCCCAATCGGCGATTATTGTTGATGGTCATATAGATGTGCCTTATCGGGTTAATAAACACTGGGTCGATGTGACTCAAGCAACGGCTGGTGGTGATTTTGATTACCCTCGTGCAGTACAAGGCGGTTTAAATGCGCCCTTTATGTCGATTTATGTCCCTGCTAGTTTGGATAACTCCAAAGCATCCACTCAGTTAGCTAACACCTTAATCGATACGGTTGAAGCAATCGTTGCGCGCGCGCCAGATAAATTTGCTATTGCGACCACAGTAGCAGATGTGCGTAAGCAGTTTACCCAAGGATTGATTTCGCTTCCTTTAGGCATGGAAAATGGCTCACCGATACAAGGTGATTTAGCCAACTTACAACACTTTTATGATCGTGGGATCCGTTATATCACGTTAGCGCATTCACAAAGCAATCATATTAGTGATTCATCCTATGATATTCGTAAACGTTGGCAAGGGTTGTCTCCGTTTGGAAAAACGCTGATCAATCAGATGAATAACCTAGGAATGTTGATCGATATATCACATGTCTCAGACCAAGCTTTTTATCACGTTATCGAGCTATCCCGCGCACCTGTGATTGCTTCGCATTCGTCGATTCGTTTTTTCACCCCAGGATGGGAGCGCAATATGGATCAAGCGATGCTCAAAGCACTGGGAGCAAACGGTGGGGTGATTATGATTAATTTTGGCTCTGGTTTTGTCAGTCCTCAAGCTCGTCAATGGTGGGACCGTTTAGTGGCGTTACGCGAACAATGGGCTGTTGAATTTGGTCAAACGAGTGCCGAAACGCTGGCGTTAGAGGCGGAGTATAGACAGACTAATCCATATCCATTCGCCGACTTAGAGACCGTTCTGGATCATATTGATTTGGTTAAAGCGACAATAGGTGCTGAGCATATAGGCATTGGCTCTGATTTTGATGGTGTCGGCAATACCTTACCGACACAATTGAAGGATGTCTCTACCTACCCTAATTTGATCCAAGGACTGCTCGACCGAGGCTACAGCGAAAAAGACATCACCGGTATATTAGGCCTAAATTTATTACGTGTATGGGAGCAAGTAGAACAGCTCGCTACGCCTGTCACCAAAACAGTATCAGATTAATAGTAAAAATCCGACAAAGGTAAAAAAGGCAATCCCGATATACGGAAATGGGGATTGCCAAATCGACATAGGTTTCATTTCCACTTTGACCGGTTGCTGTAACTCACCCGATAAGATGTCTTTGCGCTTTTTCATGAAGTACACTTGTAAGCCTATCGCCAAAACTATGGCTAACGCCATCCAAATGCTAAACTCCTCATACAACCAAACGGCGTAAAAATACAAAAAAACATATATCGCTATAATTATCCAAAAAAAACCTCTCATGCCACTTTCCTTCTTATTATCAGTTGTCACGCATAAACTTAGGTTATTGCGCCAAAAAATTAACCGCCATCGCCATCATGTGGCCGTATACAGGATTTGCTTTTACCACATCACAATTCGCTAACGGATTGGGGTCGTCCAGACCAATAACGCTAACCTGAGCTTCATTAAGTGGTAAATTTGCATGGCAAACATGCATGCTCTCTGCAATTTCAAACAATGTGTGCGGAGCAATAGCGACGCTAATCAGCGCTTGTATTCCTAAAATCGGCGTGATTTGATCATATTGTGAATGCGCAGCAAAAATAGGTATGTTAATCCCTGAAGTGGTGTCTAAACGTTTACGCACACTGCGAATAATATCCATTAAAATTAGCGCAGCATGGTTAGATATTTCAGGGTACTTAAATGGATTTTGCGATGTCGTGACATAATCACCATCGATTATTTTGCTGATCCACTTAGCAAACGGAATTTTCGATAACGTTTCGGCATTCTCCGCTAAACGCAATGCACCGGAAAACAACATCAACCCATCAACGTTGGCTAAATGATCAAGCATATAGTCAGTGGCTAATGTGCCTCCGGATGAAAACCCGCCTACAACTAACTCAGTACCTAATTCCCTGACAGTAGCAATGACTTGTTGAACGTATTCACGCCAAATCTGAGCTAATTGAGGATCGTGTAATATTGCAGTAGGGTTGTTGACTCCATGTCCAGGGAGTAGTCCCACAACAACCGTATGACCTTTGGCATGGAGCTCTTGAGCAATAGAAAGGAGATAATATGGTGAATCACTCAAACCATGAAATAATACAATTAGTTTTTTTGTAGGTTGGGCGTGAGCAAGAATAAAAGGTGCGTTACCCGCATTACGTAACAATTCGCCACAGACTTGAATACTGTTATCAAGCGCTAAAATTGGCATTTGCTTGGCGGTTAATCGCTTCGTAATGGGATAATCAAGACAAGGAGTCAGGGAGCCAATCCAAGGTATATGCAATTGCGCAAACTCATCGCTAATGTGATTGTTAGCGCCATTCAGAGAGCTATAAAGAGTGCCACTCATAGAGGAAAAGCTTAGCACGCTGATAAGCATACCAAAGAGTAAAACAATACAACGAAATAAAAACATTAACGTGCCTATGGGTGATAAAAATAAAGCGTCAATGCGCTAATCTTTGGATTATGACACTGACGCTTTATAATTAGCAAATTAATCAGACACTAGTTTTGAGATCTTCTAAGTGATATTTGTCAATTAACGAATAGAGTGTAGGGCGAGTTACACCTAATAACTCTGCTGCTTTGGACATGTTTTTATCCGCTCGAGTATAGGCTCTGCGAATCGCTTTACTTTCGGCTTCTTCGCGGATAGTACGTAAATTCAATACTTCAACCATTTGCACTTCAGCCGACACAAACAATGATAAATCATCCGCATGGATCACATTCCCTTCGGCTAAGATCACCGCAGATTTCAGTTTGTTTTGAAGTTCACGAATATTACCTGGCCATTGATGCTGTAACATTGCTTTGATAGCCGAGTCACTAAAGCCTTTCACTTTACTACTAAAATCTTCGGCATATTGTTTCAAGAATGTTTTGGCGAGTAAAATCACATCGTTTTCGCGATCACGTAGTGGTGGAATATTAATGACCATTTCCCCAACGCGATAGAACAAATCTTCACGAAACGTTTCCCCGCTGACCATGGTTTGCAAGTCTCTGTGCGTTGCACAGACAACACGAATATCGACATTGATTTCACTGCGTCCCCCCACTCGTTCAATGACGCGCTCTTGTAAAAACCGAAGCATTTTGGCTTGTAGTCCAATCGGCATATCCCCTATTTCATCCAAGAACAGCGTACCACCTTGTGCTGTCTCTATTTTACCTAACGTGGTTTTATTCGCTCCCGTAAACGCCCCCTTTTCATACCCAAACAGCTCACTTTCAAGTAAGTTTTCAGGTATTGAAGCACAGTTAATGGCAACAAAAGGTTTTTCAGCTCTCGGACTTGCTTCATGAATACTTCGGGCAAACACCTCTTTTCCCGTTCCACTTTCCCCCAGTAATAAGGTTGTAATATCCGTTTTAGCAATTTTTTCTGCGCGTTTACTTACCGTTTGAATTGATTCTGATACACCGATAATTCGTCCCATTGAAGGTCGTGTCGCCATTAAACGTCGGTTTTGAGCTTCGAGACTAGACACATGCAGCGCACGGGCAACTAAAATTTTAATGGTATCGGAATCAATGGGTTTTTGATAAAAATCATATGCCCCTAATTCAATCGCGTGTAACGCATGTTCTTTATCGTTATTACCAGTCACGACAATAACTTTAGTGTGGTGGGCTAATGATAAAATTTCTTCGAGGGCTTTTAAGCCCTCAGAGGCATTAGCAGGATCGGGAGGCAATCCGAGGTCTAGCGTAACGACAGTCGGTTCAAATCGACGCAACTGAGTAATGGCAGATTTCCGATCGTCTGCAAACACCACATCAAAATCGGTTAAACTCCACTTTAACTGTTTCTGAATGCCCAAATCATCATCGACGACTAATACTTTGCTCATGCTCTATCCTTGATTGACGGCTATGTTGAATATATCGGCAATAATAGCGTAAACGTGGAGCCTAAATTTTCTCGACTTTGCACTGTCAGCTTACCACCGATCTCTTCAATGTATTGTTTGGCGTCATATGCGCCGATCCCCATGCCTGCATTACCTTTGGTGGTATCAAAAGGTTTGAACAAGCGATGGTCAATAAATTCAGGCGTCATCCCCTCTCCAGAATCGATGATATCGATTTGAATCATACCAGGTGTTGCAGCATCAGATACTGTGATGGCAACGCTGCCATGATCCGGTGTCGCTTGCTGTGCATTACTGATGAGATGATAGAAAACATTACTGAGTTTCTCAGCATTTGCAGCAACGAGTTGAGTTGTTACTGTGGAAAATTGAGGAAGCGGTTGTAACGTTGCGCATTTTTTATTGATAACTAGGTTGAGTATAGTAGATAGATCCACAGCTTGTTGAGTTTGTTCTGTAATGAGTTGTTTATCCGTTAATTGCTTCAGCATTTTTTGCATACGTGCTTGAGTATATTCAAGCGTTTCAAACGTATCGTCAATAAATTCTGGGTTGTGTTTATGCTGCTGTGCGTTACATAAAATTAAATCGACCTGCGCCATAACATTTTTCAAGTCGTGTACCACAAACGCTGACATCCTATTGAATGCTGCAAATTGGGCATTTTCAGCAACAATCTTTGCCGCTTCATAATGCAAAACGTAGTTAGTAACTTGAGCCAATACAGCATTGAGATAATCCCGTAATTCCCAGTTTAGCTCTCGCACTACAGCAGCGTCAGTGAATAATACTGCTACCCCCCAGAGTTCATTATCTTTATAAATTGGCAATATAAATTGATACTCACATTGATTAACCAATTTTAAATCCATATCCATCCCAGCATAATTTTCGGGATTGATTAAAAACTCATGTAAATCAATTAACCATGGCTTTTGTTGACAATATTGTATGGCCCGCTGTATTACCTCATCATGCAAATGATCAGGTTCTTGAGCATAAAGATTCGCAACAATATCATAATGAGATTGATTCACTTTACATAACAATCCTCTACCGTATTTGACTGCATTTGCGAGCCCTTTTAATGCCGTTCGATACACATCTTGTAAATTCTCATCCCCCGTTGCCAAGGCATTGGTCAGCTCAATCCATTGTTCGCGATAATCAAATTGATTGGCAAAAAAGTTTTTGGAAATAAACACTTTGAGTTTATTGCGAATGTGACTGGATAAAAAGAGCGCGATGAGCAGCACTACTGATAAAGCGATTAACACAATTTGAATCGTTGTATCCCAACTCCCGCCGAGATACTTAATCACATAGCCAACCATAGCCATCACAAATAGGTATATACCCGCTACCGTAAGTAATGTACTGTGCAACACGATTTCTCGAGAGATGAAAATCTTGATCCCCCAATGCTCCATCCGTCTGACCGCAATGAATAAAAATGGGGTCATCAGCGCATAAATATAGCCTTTCGCGGCAATGTAATTGACATCTAAATAGGTCACCATAGTGGCATTGGCATAGGTCACAAAATCAAACACACTGACCGCACCCAAATACAACACTAAAGGCTTAAATGCCCAGCGTTGCTCGCCAGATTGCCTCAGTAATATTTCTAATAATAAAAGTAAGATTAACGCCACTACCGTATGAATCAAGTATATCCAATGCAGCGGCAACGGAGTAAGCCACAATATTAATACTGCAGCGATGGGGAGTGAGCCGGCCAGTAAGGTGGTTTTTTGTGACAAAATTTTGGGTAATGACGAAAACTGATTATACAGCGCAGCGCTTAAGAAGAGGATCCAACTAAATTGTTTTAATGAATCAAACGTAAGGTACTGCTGTACCGTAGGCTCAGGAATGAGCCAACGATTATATTGAAGCGCCCACAGTAAATTAGTGAACACTGCAAACAACAGGAGCTTTTTGACTAGTCCACTACTACGAACAGTAAACAATAATAACAACAAGACCAAAAAGCCTGCTGCAGCAATACTGTAACCTATATTTGAAATCATCCATGATCCCGTTAGTCATTGTAAATTATAGTGAATTAAGGTGCGGCGGTTAGCCGCGTTTTTGCAATACTAAGCTACCAATTGAATAACCGGCACCAAAGGAACATAACAATGAAATATCATTCGGTTGCATGCTCGCATGATGCAAATGGAATGCAATCACAGAACCTGCTGACGCAGTATTAGCAAACTCATCTAATACTATCGGCGCTTCTTCTTGCGTTGCCATACGTCCGAGTAATTTTTTACAAATTAATGTGTTCATATTGATATTGGCTTGATGCAAAAACCACTTACTCACATGCGTAGTATCTAATTCATGGCGTGCCAAATGCGTCGTTATATGTTCGGCAGCCATCGGGCATACTTCTTTGAACACTTTTCGTCCGGCTTGGTGAAATAATTTATCCGCGCCATACGGGTCGGCATCGGTAGCATAACTCAAATATCCAAAATTAGAACGGATGTTATTTGAATACGAGGTGACAGCATGTGTCGATAAAATTTCATATACATGCTCAGCATTTGCATTTGCACCGTCTTCGACGACCACTGCCGTCGCGACATCACCAAAGATAAAATGACTATCACGGTCTGTATAATTAACCTGTGGGGAAACGAGTTCTGGATTAATGACTAACACCGCTCGAGCGGTTCCGGCTTTAACCATTTCATACGCACGATGCATTCCAAAAGTCGCTGCGGAACATGCCACCAGCATATCAAATGCAAATCCAGCAACACCTAATGCCGCTTGCACTTCGATAGCAATCGCAGGGTATGAACGTTGGGTATAAGCACATGCAACGATAACAGCATCAATATCTTTAGCGGTTTTGTTGGCTGCTTTAAGCGCTTTTTGCGCCGCATCTAATGCCATTTCTGCTTGCTGGGAAAGTTCGTCATCGTTGCGCTCAGGAATATTTGGGCGCATCCGATGAATATCTAATGCGCCATCTTTGACATAGATGTAGCGTGATTTAATACCTGAGGCTTTTTCAATAAATTCGGCACTTGAATGGGGGATAAGCTCACGTAAACCCGCACTAATATCAGCATGATGTAAACTATTCATGTGATCCGCATAAGCATTATAACTTTCGACTAACTCAACGTTAGTGATGGTATGTTTTGGAGTGAAGAGGCCACTACCACTAATTACAACCGATTTTTCCATGATAATTCTTTTTATAGTATTTATTTAAAGCTTACCACGAATACTCAGAATATCAATTCGGCCAAAAAACAGTGACGGCTGTGCCTTCGTTTAAGCGCGAGGTTAGCGAGACTTCACCACGGTATTGTTCAATTAGTTTTTTGACCATGGGTAACCCTTTGCCAGATCCTTTGACATGTTTATTGCGATTAGCATGATTAAACAGTACGAAGGCATTTTTTTGCAGTAAATCATTCATGCCTTGACCGCTATCTGTAACCGTCATCGTCACACCATGCTTCACGATATCGACATCCACAGTAATCGTTCCGGTACTAGCACCATAATGATTCACGGCATTAGTTAATAGTTGCAGTAAAATCATTTTCACCGGAACTTGCGGCAAAGTAACCTCGATATCTGATACTGTCAGCCTCATGCTACTTGGGATATCCAATAAGTATGCCATCTCAGCGACGAGGGATTTGGGATTAAAGGTCGTTGCCGGGACTTTCTCTTGACCGATTTTTGCATATTCATACATGTCACTTAAAAACGTACTCATCGATCGACAACGAGATTGTATTTCATTGAGTTGCGAATGCGTTGTATTATCAAAGTTCATTTCATTATCTTCAATAATGTAATCAACTAATTGATGAATGTTGTTCAGCGGCTTACGCATATCATGTGTCGCCAAATCGGCAAACTGAGATAGTTCTTTTTGTTTAGCCTCAAACTGTTGCAACAGATGTTGCTGTTCAGTCACATCGACGCAAATACCTAAAATAAAGCTTTCTCCGTCATGCGTAAAGCGAGTTTTCGTCGTTTCAACAGTCCGAATTTCTCCATTCGGAAACGCAATCGTCTCCAAGCACTTATGTACTCCTTGCGTAAATGCGGTTTTATCATTGGCCAAGAATAACTCGACTTGCTCTGGTTCATATTCTTCGACCGTTGTGTAACCGATGACTTTGTCTCGCTGAGCTTCAGGATACACACTTAAAAAAGCATTATTCGCAAATACTATTTCAAATTTATGATTCTTTACAAAAATAAAATTATCAGAGTTATTAACAATCATACTCTGAAAATTTAATGCCTCGTGATACACATGATGAGCGTCTGCGAGTGCCATTTTAGATTCTAATAACTGCACAACAAATTTAATAGATAGTTTAGCTTGTTGAGTTAAATACGAGGAATGACTGTTAAATATAAACAGGCAACCGATACATTCGTTGGGAGCAATAAATAACGGCACACCATAATAGTAGTGGACGTCAAGTTCGTTAATAACCGATGGTGTATACTGTTTAACTGAGTCAAAAGGCATCATCATCTCAGTAACTTGTGCGTTATTGAAGGTTTGCTGCGTATAGAAGTTGTTTGGATTGATGCCACAAACCTTAGGGCTAGACCCTGCAACCACTTCTAGTTTACCGTGTTTGAGTACCGCAATTCCAGCACCGAATACTGCGATATTCTGCATCAGATCATTGATATAAGCTGCAAAATCTATCGACAAATAGCTCTCGTGTAATGAGGTTCTATAGTGCATAAGATCATCAAGATTAAACTCAGTCATCTCCGGTGTATTGCTCATTAGGTATCCAAGATAAATATACGCCCTAACTATAGTATTTTGGCTCGTAAATACTACTATACAAAAGGTTACTTTTGCTCTGCAGGCACCGGAATAAAGGGTGTAATAAGTGCAGCGAGACTGGTAAATAAAGCCGAACGCTGTGACGTTTTACGCCAGACAAGCGCAATTTCACGATACGCACTGCCATCACTTGGTAACGTGCTTAATGGTGTATTATCGAGAATACCTTGTCGCTTAGCGAGTTCAGGAATAAACGTAAAACCATGATGATGTTGTGCCATTTGTAGTAACGTGTAAATACTGCTGGCTGAAAGGGAGTTGACTTGTTCTTGATACGCAATCTGACATGCAGAAACGGCATGGTCAGTCATGCAATGCTCTGCTTGGAGTAAATACACACTGTCTTTGGGCAAGGCAGAATAATCAAACGGTGTGGGAAGGTTTTCTAGTTGCTCAGGATGCCCCACCAAATGAAATGGATCTTGACCTAGCGTGAGATGTTTACAATTGGGCGTAGGATATGGCAGTGCTAATAATACGGCATCAAGTTTACCATCTTGGAGTTGAGCCACTAAATTCGCCGAGGTGTCTTCGCTTAGTAACAAACGTAAATCAGGATATTGCTCTTTTGTGGCGTGTAATATGTCATTAAATACAAAAGGGGCGATCGTTGGGATGACACCCATTTTAACGACTGACCGGCGCCAATCACCGCCAGTTTGAGCAAATTGGGCAAAATCACTGGCATGCTCAACTAATAACTTGGCTTGCTGCACCAGATCTAAACCAAAAGACGTGAACACAAATTGCTTGTTATCACGTTCTAAAATTTGATTATCGCATTGTTCTTCGAGATTCTGGATGGCAGCGCTAAGCGTTGATTGACTGATAAAGCAACGTTTTGCAGCACGATGAAAATGTTGCTCTTCATGCAGCATTAACAAATAATGGAGATGTTTAATGTTAGGCCATTTCATATTGCTATGACCTAACACCAATTTTTGCAGCGGCTAGTAACCTAGACACCGAACAAGAACGTTAAGATGTAGAAGAATATAATTGATAACACCGCACCCGCAGGCAAGGTCACTATCCAAGACATCGCAATGGTTTTAAACATTTTCAGATTTAACGCAGCAATCCCTCGTGCTAAGCCAACACCCACAACCGCACCCACTAATGTTTGTGTCGTAGAGATAGGTAAGCCCGAACCTGAAGCGACAACAACGGTAGTTGCAGCTGCTAATTCAGCAGCAAAACCTTTAGACGGCGTCAAATGAGTAATTTTTGTACCAATCGTTTTGATTACACGATGACCAAACAATGCTAAACCAGCAATAATACCGATACCACCTAGAGGTAATATCCACCACTCTAACGGCGAGCTCGCATTAATCTGACCGCCAGAGTTCACAACACTCGCCACTGCGGCTAGTGGACCAATCGCATTAGCAACATCGTTTGAACCATGGGCAAATGCCATACAACAAGCGGTTAAGACCATTAATACCGCAAAGATACGTTCAATCGTCGCATGCTGCTCTTCTTCAGAGGCATCGAGATTTACTTCCATACGGCGAATAACAACGAATCCAAAGATACCCACTGCAACCGCAATACCTACAGCAAGGGAGTAACCAGTTACCGCATCAAGTTCTAAACCAACGTGCTTTAAGCCTTTTTTGATTGTTACTAACGACATAATAAAGCCAGCTAGCGCCATGTATACAGGAACAAACTTTTTAGCATTGAGAATGGGAGACGCTGCATCAAAAATAATTTTCTTTGCACTCATGTAGATCAAATAAGCGATCACACCGGAAATGGCAGGAGTAATAATCCAGCTACCGACAACACCACCTACTTTACCCCAAGCAACCGCATCAACCGACACGCCTACAGCGGTAAAGCCGACAATCGCACCAATGATTGAGTGGGTGGTAGAAACAGGCCAGCCAAAATAGGAAGCAACAGCTAGCCATATACCAGCCGCGAGTAGTGAAGCTATCATGCCTAATACAAGGTATTCTGGGGCATCAATGAAATATGCGGAATCGATAATTCCTTTGCGGATAGTAGAGGTGACTTCTCCACCGGCAAGATAAGCACCTGCAAACTCAAAAATCATCGCAATAAAAATTGCTTGTTTGAGTGTTAATGCTTTTGAACCAACTGATGTACCCATGGCATTTGCCACATCATTTGCGCCGATACCCCAAGCCATAATAAAGCCGACAAACGCAGCTAAGCCAATCAGCATGACGCCATAAGTTGTAATTATATCCAAAATAAAAACCTTTTTTACTACTATAGTAATTAGCTAAAAATGATACCACACATTATCTAATGCGCGCTAATGGAATGTATATGAAAGAATTATGAAGTTTTTATGACAATATCAGTGCTTTTATTTTCTTCTGTATTTTCTTTGCATTCGTGTGTCTGACATCTTGGCCTCCAGCTAGGTAAATAATGTATTCACCGAGATTTTTGCAGCGGTCACCAATACGCTCCAGCGCCCTCAGAGCAGACATAATGTCGAGCCACTGATCTAAATGGGTCAAATCCTGTTGAATTCGCTCTTTGAGTAGCATAAAAATATGCTGGTATTTTGCATCAATAATTGTGTCATGTTCGTATACTTTTAACGCAGCGGAGACATCTTGTCGTGCATAGGCATCAAAAGTTTTTTGCATCATTTTGACTATTTCTTCACCAAGAGCAATGGTATTGAGCTTTATTTGCTCATCAATTTGCAAAGTACCTTTGGTGATTAATTTTGCGACTCGCTCAATTTCATCACCCATCCGCTCAATATCAGTGATTGTTTTGGATACGGTTATCACTAACCGTAAATCACTCGCAGTGGGGTTACGCGTCGCTAAAATACGTAAACACTCTTGGTCTATTTCAATTTCCAAGCCATTAATTTTGACATCATTCAAGACGACTTTCTCGGCTAAACTCGCATCATTGAACTGCATTGCTTTCAGGGTGTTGAGGAGTTGTTGCTCAATTTCCCCTCCCATAACTAACACCGCATTACGTAAATCTTGTAACTCCCGGTTAAAGCTGCCCGAGATGTGTGTATTAAATTCAATATGTGGCATAAAGTTACCCGTAACGCCCAGTAATATAATCTTCTGTTTGTTTTCGTTTAGGATTAGTAAACAGTTTGTCTGAGTTGGTAAACTCGACTAACTCCCCTTTATGAATAAAAGCAGTGTAATCTGAAATTCGCGCAGCTTGCTGCATATTATGTGTCACCATCACGATGGTCGTGTGCTTTTTTAAGCTTTGCATTAATTCTTCAATAAACAGTGTCGCAAGCGGATCGAGTGCAGAAGTAGGTTCATCGAGTAACAATATTTTCGGCTTTAATGCGAGCGCTCGGGCAATCATGAGCCGTTGTTGCTGACCACCTGATAAAATCCCCGCAGGCTCATGTAGTCGCTGTTTAACTTCATCCCATAGCGCCGCATTGATTAATGCTCGCTCAACCGCATCATCTAATTGCCGACGGGTATTCTTATTTTGTAACTTTAGACCAAAACTCACATTCTCGTAAATCGACATTGGAAAAGGGTTCGGGCGTTGAAATACCATGCCTACGTTGGTTCGTAAACGTGACACGTTTTCACGGCGCTGATTAATATCACGACCATCCATCCAAATTTGTCCAGTGGTTTGATGATCCGGAATGATTTCATTCATGCGATTCATTGCATTGAGTAACGTCGTTTTGCCACAGCCACTTTGTCCAATCACCGAAGTGATAGAAAAAGCGGGGATGCGCATCGAAATCTTTTTCAATACCTTTTTTTGATTTAAACGCACACTCAGCGACTCAATATCAACTGCGATTTGCTCTGGTGAGAGTTTTTTTAGAGAGGTTCTTTTGGTATTAAACAACTTCATGTAACACGTCCCTTAATTAGATTGCCAATCATATTGTTTTTTGAGCTTAAACCGCAACCAACTGGCTAACGAGTTTAGCACCAATACAACCATAATGAGTAATAAACAGGTCGCAAACATCATTGATGACGCGTTGATATTATTTTGACTATGAAAGACACCCTCAAACACAAGCACACCAAGGTGCATAAACTGCCGTTCTAAATGAACGTATGGAAATGTTGAATCTACAGGTAAATTAGGCGCATACATTACAGCGCCGACTAATAATAACGGAGCGACTTCACCCGCAGCTCGAGCAATCGCTAAAATCCCACCCGTAACAATGCTCGGACTTGCTATTGGCAAAACGATGTTCCGAATCATTTCATATTTGGTTGCCCCTAATGCCATTGCCCCTTTTTTTAAGCCATCAGGCACTTGTCTTAACCCTTCTTCGGTTGCAACAATGACAACCGGCAACGTCAATAAAGCCATCGTTAACGCAGCCCATAAAATACCAGGGGTTCCAAATGTCGGCGTGGGTAGGCGATCCATATAAAACCACTCATCCACACTCGTTCCCATAACAAACACAAATAACCCTAAACCAAAGACACCGAATACAATTGAGGGAACCCCAGCAAGATTGGTAATGATCGTCCTCAGTAAAATTGTTAATCTGTTATTTCCAGCATATTCATGTAAATACAACGCGGTTAATACGCCTAATGGCATCACCATAAATGTCATCAAAAACACTAACAATAATGTACCGAATAAAGCAGGAAACACCCCACCGGTAGAATTGCCTTGTTTGGGGGTATCACTCAAAAAATTCCAAATTTTTAAGGCACCAAATGACACACGATCCAACCACGATAATGCATTCGTGTTGAGGATATATTCGATATTATACAGTGCTAACGACTCCGCTTCGCCATTGGCTAGCTCAAAGTTCAATCTATACTGTGCTAATTCCCAATCGAGCTGTTGCAATATACGCTGCTGCGTGTCAATTTTTTGAACTAAACGCTCATAGAGGGCGGCATCTGGGGAGATGATAATGCGCCTTAATTCTGCATATTTGACCTGTAATGGCGCGAGAGCACTGACGGTAACACGTCTTTTTTGCTGAAGTTGATATATCGCATGTTTTGCTTTAGCGGAGTGTTCCGCAGAATATGGCAATAGGCTGACCCCATTATCATCTGGCATAGATAAACTTAGTTTATGACCAAACACGAGGTTGCCATTGTTCAAATATAAGGTCCATACAGCAGTCGAAGGCTGGGTTATGGCGATGTCTGTCTGGTCGACAGTAACTTGTTGATTACGCTGTTTGACAGCGTTGTACAATAATAATGTGACTTCGTCTATACCCGCATCGCTATGATATTGCTGAGCATATTCAATTTGCGGTTCACCGGATGGCAGCTCCCATTGCGCTATGACCGTTGGGAAAAATGCGAAATAACTGGCTCCCTTAACTAAGATATACATCAAGATACTGAGCAATGACAGCGATAATATTGCTGCAGCAGTGGCGCTTAAATTAACCGCGATAAAGTCGGATCGGCGATGCCCTAATATACTCATTCGCTGCCTCGCATCACTTTGCTTTGTTGATGTTTGATGAGTTCAGCAATTGAATTTAAGCAAAACGTAAACACAAATAATAATAAAGCCGTAATAAATAATACCGTCAAATGACTATTCGTCTGATTCGCTTCTGGTAACTCAATCACTAAATTAGCTGATAATGCGCGTACTCCAGCAAAAATATCCCAATTCGCAATGGGAGTATTACCTGTCACCATCAGTACAATCATCGTTTCTCCAAAGGCACGACCTAAGCCGATCATTATTGCAGCAATTATCCCTGGGGCAGCAGCGGGTAGCACAATGTAGGTTAGCGTTTGCAAGCGTGTCGCTCCTAACGCAGCTGCGGCTTTAACCATCGAACGCGACACCCCACTAAGCGCATCCTCCGCTAAAGAAAATATCGTAGGCGAAATAGCAATACCCATTGCAATACCGACCACAAGAGTCGATTTATTGAAAGGCATCACCTGCGCTTGAACGTCGACAAAGAATGCGCCCATTGGCGCTGATAAGCCAATAAAACAGATCCAAACTAACCCAATTATTAATAGCGTTTGCAAGGCTAATTCAGCACTAACAAAGATATGTTCTATACCGAGTTTAGTACTTAATAAAAAGCAACCATGCGCAACGATTAACACCAACGGGAATAGGCATACAAACATAATAAAGGATAATAAAAATGATTCTGCTAGAGGCGCCAACCACACCGCTGCAATTAACCCTATTGCAACGGATGGGATCGCTTCTACGATTTCGATAAACGGTTTGATAATTTTTTGTACCATGATCGGCGCAAAATACCCGACATAGATTGCACAACCTAATGCTAAAGGGATCGCTACCAACAAAGCTAACAAACTGACTTTTGCACTGCCAATTAATAACGGCATCACGTTATATTTACGATCTTGATAATCTAAAGATGGGTTAGTCTGCCAATGTTCGGCGGGCTCGCTATAGCCAATATAGGTTTGTGGTAAAAAAAGTTCCGCATAAGTAATGGCCGACGCTAACTGAGAAAACGCATAGCGACTGATGCGCGCACCGTCACCGACTATAAATCCATCTCGGTTAAACTTTATCAACTCAGGAAAATACTCGCTAGGCGGCAACGTCAACACCGTTAACGTTTCAAGTGTGACACTGTTTAGCATGGTAAAGACAATGTCATTCGTGGTCTCGGTAATGACATTCAGAATATTGTGAATATCATTTTCGCCCACTAACAATCGAGTCTGCCGTTCAGCAACATAAGGAATTGACTTTACAACTACTGCATCAAGTGTCAACCCACTATATGCAGTATGGTTTACACTGAATCTAACCAGTGACAACAGCTTAGGTTCCCCGGCACTAACAGGCTCTACAATCTGCGCAAAAAAAACATTAGGCTGATATGAGGGTTGCAAAGCAATGAGCTCTCCAGCCATAGGATAGACAAACGGTGTGTTAGTCATGGAACTAATCAATAAATCAGTGCCCTGCGAAAAAACCAACTGATTTGTTTGGCCTAAATCTAAGACCGAATAGCCTGAATCTGGTAAATAACGCACCTCAGTTAGCGGCTCAAATGGGGTGACTTGTGACATTGATGAACGCCAAATACCGGCACTCGTGTCTATTAATAAGCTATCATTAAGCAGATTCAACCGTTTGACTAATGTCGATTTAGGCAGCAAGTCTAGTGTAGGATGTTGTGGTAACCGGCGCGAAAATGAGTTCGTTGGAACAAATTCCCCCGCACTCAAGGTCAACGCTTTCAACATCTGTTCATCGATATAAAACGCGACTAAGGTGGCGTTGTATTCAACCACTTTGATCCCTGCGTCACATTTGAGCGGATAACTCGAGATAGGTACACTGAGATCATGAACATCCCATGCTGATAAATAACATAAATCAGGTTGTATTGGATCATGTGCATAGCTAATGATAGGCGTAAAACCAGAGGAACCAACCGCTAGGAATTTTTGAGAGTCCGGTAATGAAAAATGCTCACTTAAGCGAACCTGAGGTGAATAAAACAAGGGAGAAGCACGATAAATCAATGTCAAAATCAACGCAATAAAGATTAATATGACTAAGATCCCAGAAAACCTCACGCACCACTTAAATGCGTTATCAGTCCAAAATCGGCTTTGGCTATTGTTATAATGAAGAAATTTCATAGGCATACGAGCTTTATAAGTTGAAAGTATACTACAAAGCACTTGAGCAAAGTGCAAATCAAAGCTGAAATAAAAACGTAAATATGAAATGAATACAAGATCGAGATAAAGATTGTATATCTTTCATCTTCTTGTAGTATTTATCAGATAAGATGAATAGCGCCTTTTGTAGTCATTACGGAATCATATGGATAATACCTCATTATATTACCCCAAAGAGCTGAGTTGGTTAGCTTTTAACGAACGAGTTTTACAAGAAGCGGCGGATGAAAACAATCCCGTTATCGAACGTTTGCGCTTTTTAGGTATTTATTCAAATAACTTAGATGAATTTTTTAAGGTGCGTGTCGCAGCAGTGCAGCGTGATATTTCTATTGCCGAAAGTGAAGGTGATGACACCCAAATCGATGCTGGTCAAATCTTACTCGATAAAATTCATTACAAAGTTATTCGTGCATCTAAACAATTTGATGATATTCACCGCCGTATTATTAACGATTTAGCACGGTATAATATTTTTATTCTCAAAGGTGACCAGCTTTCCGAGTCCCATAAAAAATGGGTCACTGACTTATTTTTTAATAAAATATTACGTCACATAGCGCCAATACTCGTGCACAGTAAAATCGATTTATCCCAACGGTTAAATGGCACCTCTGTATATTTCTATGTTGCTTTAAAACAGGAAAACCGTAACCCTAAGTATGCTGTCGTACAAATTCCGACAGAGGAAGTATCGCGCTTTATACAATTACCGACCGAAGGCACGCGGAAGAAAAAAAACATCATCCTGCTCGATGACATTATTCAATTGTGTATCGTCCAAATTTTTCGCGGATTTGTTAAATTCGATACCATTGAAGCGTATTCATTTAAGTTAACGCGTGATGCCGAATATCGTCTCAACGAAGAAATAGATGAATCCTATGTGGATAAAATGTCCGAGAGTATGAAACAACGCTTAATCGCAGAACCCGTTCGCGTGATCCATGATGACAACATGCCTGAATATATGGTCGATGATTTAGCCAAGCGCTTGAAACTTAAATCATCAGAAACATTACAAGAAGCAGGACACTATCGTAATTTCAAAGACTTCATTGGTTTTCCTAATGTAGGTAGAGCGTATCTAGAATGCCCCAAATTGCCAGCCATTAGTAGTCATCAATTTAATGATTTTGATACCGTGTTTGAAGCTATTTCGCATGACGATATTCTCTTGTATTACCCATATCATCGCTTTTTACATTTCACCGAATTTGTCCGCCAAGCAGCATTTGATCGTAATGTGAGTCATATACGGCTAAATATTTATCGTGTGGCTTCTCAATCCAGAATAATCAACTCCTTAATTGATGCCGTGGACAATGGTAAAAAAGTTACCGTCGTCGTCGAGCTGCGCGCTCGTTTTGATGAAGAAGCGAATATTCAATGGTCCAAACGCATGACGGATGCGGGTATTCGCGTTGTCTTTGGTAACCCGAATATCAAAATCCACTCTAAGTTATGCGTTATTAGCCGTGAAGAACGTGGACAAACGATGCATTATGCGCATTTTGGAACGGGTAATTTCAACGAAAAAACAGCGAAGATCTATACTGACTTTTCGTTATTTACCAAAAATCAAGAACTCGCACAAGAAGCACTCGATGTCTTTGATTTTATTATCAATCCTTATCGTAATGTGAAATTTAAGCATCTTCAGGTATCCCCTGTTAACTCACGCTTAAAAATCCAGTCATTTATCCGTACTGAGATCCAAAATTTGAACCAAAATTTACCTTCAGGGATAACCTTGAAAATTAATAACTTGGTGGATAAAGAGCTGATCGATGACCTGTATAGAGCAAGCCAAGCTGGCGTGAATATTCGGATTATCGTGCGGGGGATGTGTTCGCTAATCCCTGGTGTCAAAGACTTAAGTGAAAACATCACGATTATTAGTATTGTTGATCGTTTCTTAGAGCACCCTCGTGTCATGCTATTTGAAAATGGCGGTGACAAACGTGTCTTTATTTCATCGGCTGACTGGATGACCCGTAACATGGATAACCGAATAGAGGTCGGCGCACCGATTTATTCTCCACGTCTGATCGCACAAATCAGCGAGTTATTGGATTTGCAATTTAAAGACACCCTCAAAGCTCGAATTATTAATCAAGAACAAACTAACCCTTATGTCAAACGTGGCAATAAACGTCATTTACGCTCTCAATTAGCGACTTATGACTATTTAAAAGCAATAGAAAAAGCTGAGTGTCGAATACCACCAAAAGATTCTGCCGAATAACATCTATACTCGATAATAAGAACTAGATACACATAAACAAATAAGCACGACTTTAGGAATACCAGTTTGAGCCAACCAGAAATAGTCATCAATGATTTACCCGCCAACGAGTTTGAGCATATTGCTGCGCTTGATTTAGGCTCAAATAGTTTTCATTTAGTCGTAACCCGGATTGTTAATGGTTCCGTACAAATTGTGCATCGTGTAAAACAACGTGTCGAATTAGCCCAAGGTTTGGACGACGATTTTAATCTATCTCAAGAAGCCATTGAACGAGGTCTCACTGCGCTGCATTTAATGCAAGAAAGCCTGCAAGGGTTTGCGCCAGAAAAAGTCCGTATTGTTGCCACCTATACCTTACGTAAAGCCCGTAACACTTATGATTTTATCCAACGTGCCCGTGCAATTCTACCCTACCCGATTGAAGTTATTTCAGGCATGGAAGAAGCACGCTTAATATACTCAGGTGTCGCGCATACTTCCTTTGACGAGGGGCGGCGTTTGATTGTCGATATTGGTGGAGGCTCTACCGAATTTGTCATTGGTGACGGGTTTGAACCTGTTATTTGTCGTTCGTTGCAAATGGGCTGTGTCAGTTATACCAAACAATTTTTCCCCGATCCCAAAATCACTAAAAAGCAGTTCAAACGGGCGATTACTGCTGCTCAGCAAACGTTAGAATTCATCGAGAATCGCTACATCAAATTAGGTTGGCAAAAATGTATTGGTACATCTGGTACCATTAAAACGATTCTAAATTTAGTGCGCGAAAAAGGCACGAGTGATTATACTATTTTGACACTCGATGCCTTAAATGAACTGATGAATGATGCAATAAAAGCAGGTCATGTCGACGCGCTAGCGGTTAATGCACAAGGCGTTGATAGAAAAGACGTCTTTTGTGCAGGGTTAGCCATTTTAATTGGTATATTTAAAAGTTTGAAAATCACACAAATGGATTTTTCATCCAGCGCCTTACGTGAAGGGGTGATTTTTGAAATGCATGAAAGTATTACTAAAGTCGACACACGAGAGCGTACCGCACAATCACTAGCGAAACAATATCATGTCGATACGATACAAGCCAAACGTGTCCTCAATACCTGTCATGATTTAGTCGCCCAGAGCTCTTATAAGTGGCTAAAGAAAAAGCGTGTATTGAAAAACATATTGGGCTGGGCGTGTTTACTGCATGAAGTAGGCTTACATATTAACTCAAGAGGATTTCAACGGCATTCAGCGTATATTATTGCCAATACTGAACTAGCAGGATTTAACCTTGAAGAACAACGTCTGCTTGCCTTGTTAGTGCGGTTTTGTCGTAAGAAAATCAAAATGGAATTGTTTGCAGATTTTGAGCAATTTAGCCATGAACAAATCAAAGCCATGCTGGTGATTATGCGCCTGAGTGTCCTGTTGAATATTAAGCGTCAAGATGGTATTCATCCTGCGATATTTTTTATCCCCGATAAAGACAAGATTGCCATCACGTTTGCCAATGAGTGGCTGGCAGAGAAACCTATCTTCTCTGCCGACCTCGCCCAAGAACAAAGGTACTTAGGCGTATTGGGTATCGATCTGACCGTCAAGTAATTTACGTGCTAGAGGCTGCATAAATACCGGCTATCGCTGCATCCATCGTGGCGGTAAACTCCGCATCACTTTGCTGCGCGCTCACACCTTGGGTTAAGGCCCGAGAAAAGCTCGCTATCATACCAGGATTAGCAGCCAAACGTGTATTGGCTTCATCACGCGCATAACCGCCTGATAACGCAACAACTTTTAGTGCCTTGGGATGAGCAATACAAGGTCCATAAAATCCATTTTCTTCTGGTAAAGTCAATTTTAACATTACCTGTTGACCGTCTGGCACTTGGTCTAGATGACGCAGTAATGCAGCTTGTAACAGCGCCTCAGCGTGCGCTTTTTGTGGACTATTAATGTCAATTTCAGGCTCAATGACCGGCACTAAGCCTGCGTCTAAAATTTGTTGCCCCACGGCGAATTGTTGTGCAACCACCGCCTCGATGCCAGCTTCATTAGCCAGTTTAATAACCGAGCGCATTTTAGTGCCAAATACATCTTGGGCATTAGCTTTAATCAATAACTCAGCCAAATTATTAATCGGCTTCATCAGTTGCACCCCATTAGCTTCATCCTCTAAGCCTTTGTCGACTTTTAAAAATGGTACTATGTGTTTTTCTTGCCATAAATAATGCGCAGTCGAGCGAGCGTCGATTTCACGGTCTAAGGTGTTTTCAAATAAAATAGCACCGAGAACACGTTCACCATTGAATGCTGAGTTGGTAATGATCCGTGTTCGCATTTCATGGACTTTACCAAACATTTCAGCATCGGTGCTGTATTCGTCTGGGGTCACACCATATAGCGCTAGGGCTTTAGGGGTAGAGCCTCCACTTTGATCAAGAGCGGCAATAAAGCCCGTTTCGTTGGCCACTTTTGCGAGCATGTCGCGTTGAATAGTTGACGGCATGTCATCTCTCCATGAGTATCTAAGCCTGTTTGAACGAGTATTTGTATATTGTTTACCTTTTCATTCAGGTCTTAGTGTAGGGTTACAAAGTTCCATTTCGTACTTATTATTATTATTGAGCGCACGATAATGAGGTTTATATTACTTTATTTTTCTCAACAACTATCTGTCCAATACTGCAACAGCAGGTAATGTCTTACCTTCTAAAAATTCTAAAAAGGCACCGCCTCCTGTTGAAATATAGGATACTTTATCAGCAATGCCAAATTGATCAACCGCTGCAAGGGTGTCACCACCACCGGCAATAGAGAATGCATCACTCTCGGCAATCGCTAAGGCTATCGCTTTTGTACCCGCTGCAAAGGGTGCTAATTCAAACACACCCACTGGGCCGTTCCATACTATCGTTCCTGCATTTTTCAATATTTCGCATAACTGCGCAGTAGATTCTGGACCTACATCAAATACCATATCGGTATCATTGATTTGATCAACCGCTTTAATTTCAACTAAGGTATCAGCACTAAAATCTTGTCCCGTCACAACATCAACAGGCACTGGAATACTGCCGCCATTAGCTTGCGCATCAGCTTGTAGTTTTTGCGCAGCAGGGATCAAGTCGGCTTCATACAATGATTTGCCCACATTATGACCTTGCGCTGCGATAAAGGTGTTGGCTATTCCGCCACCCACGATTAACTGATCGACCATCGGTGCTAAGCTTTCTAATACCGTGAGTTTAGTAGAGACCTTAGAGCCACCTACAATCGCAACTAATGGACGTTTTGGATTATCCATTGCTTTACCTAATGCCAATAACTCACCACTTAATAAGGGGCCTGCGACGGCTTGGGCTGCAAATTTAGCAACGCCATGGGTTGAAGCTTGAGCGCGATGTGCCGTACCAAAGGCATCCATAACAAACACATCACATAATGCCGCATAACGCTGAGCTAATGCATCTGCGTCTTTTTTCTCACCGACATTAAAACGGACATTTTCTAATAATACGACTTGACCCGGCAGGCATTCAACCGCATCTAAATCTGTCGCTAACTGCACTGTTTGACCCAGTGCAGTAGATAAATAATCAGCCACTGGCTGCATCGAAAATTCAGCAGCAAACTCACCTTCAGTTGGACGACCAAGGTGTGACATCAAGATCACGGCAGCGCCTTTTTCTAAGGCTAGCTTCACTGTCGGTAACGATGCACGTAAACGGGCATCAGAGGTAATCGTACCGGCATGGATTGGCACATTAAGATCTTGGCGAATTAAGACACGTTTATCCTGTAAATCAATGTCTTGCATATTAGTAATAGTCATACTATTCCTTTAAATTAATTCTGTTTGAAAAAGGGAGATAATGCTAACGCTGTGTCTAACATGCGATTAGCAAAGCCCCATTCATTGTCACACCACACTAAGGTTTTGACTAATTGGCCATGACTCACCCGCGTTTGCGAGCCATCCACAATACATGAATGAGGATCATGATTAAAATCAACTGACACCAGTGGCTGCTCAGTATAATCTAAGATACCGGCTAGCTTGCCGAGCTTAGCTTGTTGTAATACTTGATTGACTTGGTTAATGGTGACTTTATCGCGCAATGTCACACTCAGATCCATCGCGGTGACATTAATCGTCGGTACACGCACGGCTATCGCTTCAAAACGTCCTGCAAATTTGGGTAGGATACGTTCGATCCCTTGCGCTAAACGCGTATCCACAGGAATAATAGAGTGACTTGCTGCGCGCGTTCGGCGTAAATCCGGATGAAATGCATCGATCACTTGCTGATCATTCATGGATGAATGGATCGTGGTGATGGTACCACTATCGACCCCAAATGCTTCATCTAAGGCTTGGATCACCGGCACGATACAGTTGGTGGTACATGAACCATTAGAAATGACCGTATCGCTTGCTAACAATGTATCCTCATTTATGCCAAAGATAATTGTCGCATCAACATCGGGTGAACCGGGCTCTGACAGTAATACTTTTTTGGCACCTTGGGTAATGTGCTTTGCCGCTTCCGGCGCATGCCCATATAAACCGGTACATTCAAATACAATATCAATATCAAGCTCACCCCAAGGGCAACCTTCTATCTCATGCTCGTGTAGTAATTTGATGGCATCACCAGCTACATGCAAGGTGTCGGGCTGAACTAAATCCTCAACGCTTTTAGATAAGTGCACATCATAACCAAAGCGGCCATGGGCAGTATCGTATTTAAGTAAATGTGCGATCCCTTCAGCGTCGGCAATCTCATTAATTGCCACCACTTGAATCGCATGAGTGCGGCCGGTTTCGTACAGGGCGCGTAATACATTGCGTCCTATCCGTCCAAACCCATTGATAGCTACTCGTAACAAGCGTTATGCCTTATAAAGTGTTAGCAGCATCAACGACTGCTTGAGTCGTAATACCAAATAACGCATAAAGTTCTTTCGCCGGTGCCGATTCACCAAACGTATCCATACCAACAATCGCGCCGTTAAGGCCGACATATTTGTACCAAGAATCTTTGGCTAAGGCTTCAACCGCTACGCGTTTAATCACGCTAGCAGGAAGTACGCTTTCTTTGTATTCGGCTGATTGTGCGTCATACACATCTGTTGATGGCATAGACACGACTCGAACCGCTTTACCTTGTTCAGTCAATGCTTGCGCTGCCGCAACCGCCAGTTCAACTTCAGAACCGGTTGCAATCAAAATAATCTCAGGCGTGCTTGCGCTATCCACCAACACGTAACCGCCTTTCGCAATATCTGCCACTTGCGCTGAAGTTCGTGGTTGTTGCTCACAGCCTTGGCGCGTAAAGATTAACGTTGAAGGACCATCAGTACGTTCAATCGCATATTTCCATGCAACGGCACTTTCCACTTGGTCACATGGACGCCAATTATCTAGATTTGGCGTTGCACGTAAAGAAACTAACTGCTCTACCGGTTGATGCGTTGGACCATCTTCACCCAGACCAATCGAGTCATGCGTGTAGACAAATATAGCCGGTTGTTTCATTAATGCCGCCATACGTACCGCATTGCGTGCGTATTCCATAAACATTAAGAAAGTCGCACCGTAAGCTTTGAAACCACCGTGTAATACTAAGCCATTCATGATAGCTGACATACCAAATTCACGTACACCGTAGTACAAGTAGTTACCACTGGCGTCATCGGCACTGATCCCTTTACAACCAGACCAAATCGTCAAGTTAGAGCCAGCTAAATCGGCAGAACCGCCTAATAGCTCAGGTAATAACGGACCGTATGCATTCAATGCGTTTTGTGATGCTTTACGGGTCGCAATGTTAACTGGATTAGCTTGTAAATCTGCAATATACGCATCAGCTTTGGCAGTAAACGTCACAGGTAATTCACCAGCAACACGACGTGTAAATTCAGCAGCCAGTTCAGGATAAGTATCAGCATAGGCAGCAAATAAATCCTGCCAAGCGCTTTGTAGTTTAGAACCTTGATCTTTACGATCCCACTGTCCATAAATATCATCAGGAATTTCAAACGCACCAAATTCCCAGCCTAACGCTTTCCGCGTTGCAGCAATTTCATCCGCACCTAATGGCGCGCCATGACATGATTCTGTGCCTTGCTTGCTTGGGGAGCCAAAACCAATAATAGTTTTACAACAAATTAATGTTGGTTTATCCGACTCGGCTTGTGCTGTGCGGATCGCAGAAGCGATTTCTTCAGGGTTATGCCCATCGACATCCGCAATGACTTGCCAGCCGTATGCTTCAAAGCGCGCAGGCGTATCATCCGAGAACCAGCCTTCAACTTCGCCATCAATAGAAATACCGTTGTCATCCCAAAATGCGATTAGCTTACCTAAACCTAAGGTGCCGGCTAATGAACACACTTCATGAGAAATCCCTTCCATCAAACAACCATCACCTAAGAAACTATATGTGAAGTGATCAACGACCGAAAACTCAGGACGGTTAAACTGCGCTGCTAAGGTTTTTTCAGCAATCGCCATACCAACCGCATTACTAATACCCTGACCTAAAGGACCGGTCGTTGTTTCAACGCCGGGTGCATAACCATATTCTGGGTGGCCCGGAGTTTTTGAATGTAATTGACGGAAATTCTTTAGCTCTTCAATCGGTAACGCATAGCCTGATAAATGAAGTAGTGAATATAACAACATAGAACCATGACCATTGGACAATACGAAACGATCGCGGTTCGCCCAAGACGGGTCAGTTGGATTATGACGCAAAAAATCTGACCATAATACCTGAGCAATATCAGCCATTCCCATTGGGGCACCTGGATGACCAGAATTAGCTTGTTGAACAGCGTCCATACTTAATGCACGGATTGCATTCGCGAGTTGTTGGCGTGATGACATGAATGACTCCTGAGGTATCAAAGCAAAAGTGCTAAGGTCGTATTTTTATGTACCAAAACAAATGCTTAAAGATTGTAAAAATGGATTAGCCGCATTGTCGCCTACCCATGTGATTAGTTCAACACGTAATCGATAAAAAGCGGATAATAAACAAGCTAATAAGACCAGTGTCTGATCTTTAGTGAACCAAAAAATAAAAACTAATGTAAAAGACGTATAGACGTCTAGATGGTTAGACTGATAGAATTAGTATCATCAAATCACTTAACGTGGTTTAGTTAATAACTAACAACATGAATATAAAGACTATTAGCGCTAAAGTAACACCTGTCTAATGGTCTACCCTGCAAAGAGGTCACTATGTCACAACATTTATTTACTTCGGAATCTGTTTCTGAAGGTCATCCAGATAAAATTGCCGATCAAATTTCTGATGCGGTACTTGATGCAATTTTAACCGAAGATCCAACAGCGCGGGTTGCCTGTGAAACATTCGTCAAGACCGGAATGGTGCTCGTTGGTGGTGAAATCAATACGCATGCTTGGGTAGATATTGAAAAAATCACTCGTGATACTGTCCGTGAGATTGGTTATGTCAGTTCAGATATGGGCTTTGACGCAGATTCTTGTGCTGTGTTAAATGCGATTGGTAAACAATCTGCAGATATTAACCAAGGCGTTGACCGTGGCGAACGCGAAGAGCAAGGCGCTGGCGACCAAGGTTTAATGTTTGGTTACGCCTGTAACGAAACTGAAGAGCTAATGCCTGCTCCGATTATGTACTCACACAAACTAGTACAAAAGCAAGCTGAAATAAGAAAATCAGGCAAGCTAGATTGGTTACGTCCAGATGCCAAATCTCAAGTTACCTTTGTGTATGAAAATGGCCAACCGATTGGTATTGATGCCGTCGTTTTATCGACTCAGCACAGTGAAGATATTTCAACACCAGCGTTACGTGAAGCGGTGATGGAAGAGATCATTAAGCCAGTGTTACCTGCGCAGTGGATCACACCAAAGACACAATTCCATATCAACCCGACTGGTCGATTTGTAATTGGTGGCCCAATGGGTGATTGTGGTTTGACTGGGCGTAAAATTATCGTTGATACTTATGGCGGTATGGCGCGTCATGGTGGTGGTGCATTCTCAGGTAAAGATCCATCAAAAGTTGACCGCTCCGCTGCTTATGCCGGTCGCTATGTCGCTAAAAACATCGTTGCTGCGGGTCTGGCTGATAAATGTGAAATCCAAATTTCTTATGCTATCGGTGTGGTTGAGCCAACCTCCATCAGCATTAACACCTTTGGTACTGGCAAAGTAGACGACAGCGTTATTACCCAGCTTGTACGTGAACATTTTGACTTACGTCCGTATGGCTTAATCCAAATGTTAGATTTAGAGCGTCCAATCTACTTACCAACAGCCGCTTATGGTCATTTTGGTCATGCTGCGTATCCTTGGGAAAATACGGATATCGCCGCACAGCTAAGCGCAGCATTGTAAATCAGCGCAGCGCTGTAAATATTAGTAGCGTCAAGTAAAAAAATGGTTGGTTAAAATCGCGTATCGATAACCAACTGTTTTTATTGCGTTTAAGCAACTTAACAGCCAGTTAAGCGGCAGAAATCTGTTCTTTGATTTATGTCCGTCTTCAATCGATTGTTATGCAGCGTTTTCACTTTTTACATCCCAACCTGGAAACACAAGAACTGCAGGGTGACATCTTAAAGCTCTAGCTAAAGATTTAGCCCTTTCTATGCCAAGATTGACACGATCATTTTCAATTGCTGAAATTGTAGATTGAGGGATATTAGCAAGCCACGCAAGTTCATTTTGACTCAACTCTTGAAGTTCCCTGAGAATACGAACAGATTCGCCACTCGACACTGACATACGCTTTGTTGCTTTTTGAAAATCACTCATTATGACCTCCTTAGATAGTCATGGGCTGTTACATCAAGGACTTGAACAAACATTTCTCCATTTTCCACAGAGTCAATAACACGGTATTGTTGATTCAGGCGGGAAGAACGGAATCCTTTCCAATTTCCTGAAAGAGCCTCATCGTTAAAGCCTCGAATAAACCTCAAACCTGATGGGCCTGACAACTCAACAATATCCTTCCATTTTTCGTACCACTAGATATTGTCATTTTAATACGCCCTCATATTTATTTAATTTCAGTATGTTTTCTATGCGAGCATTGTAACAACACCAGCGCATCTATCCCTAAGTATGGGAGTAATCTGGCCTGTAGAGCAATTGTCTTTTTTTTAAAATGCGGTTTACTGATGCAGTCAGGGCGAGGGCACCGACTAGAATCCCTACTGTACTATCACATAAAGAGGCGATGCTATATTTATGACCACCTAATTTTAATCAGATAAGCTATAATCAGATTAATATTAAGCAAATCAAGGAATGACACACTATGCGAATTTTATCTACTGTAATTATTACAGCGCTGATTCTGACACTCATTGCGGCTTGCTCTACCTCGCCGACGGGGCGTAGTCAGGTCAAATTATTCTCTTCAGACCGACTTAATTCGATGGGTAGCCAAACATTTGCGTCATTAAAAACAGAGCAAAAAGTATCGAACAAACGCATAGAAAATCAATATGTACAATGTATCGCTGACGCGCTTATTCCATTTATCCCTGCTGGTACGTTTGATGGCGAGTGGGAAGTGGTGGTATTTGATAATGAACAAATTAATGCGTTTGCCTTACCGGGCGGCAAAATTGGCGTCTATACTGGCATTTTAAACGTCGCTAAAACGCCTGATCAATTAGCGTCGGTGATGGGTCATGAGATTGGTCATGTTATTGCTGAGCACGGCAATGAGAGAATGTCGATTGCGACACTTTCAAACTTAGGACTGCAAATTACTAATGTCGGTCTAAAAAGTGCGGGAGTGACTGATAGTAATCAGGTTTTGATGATGGCAGGAGCCGGTCTTTTAGCGCAATATGGCGTAAACTTACCCTTTAGCCGTGCACACGAATCTGAATCTGATTTAATCGGCTTACAATTGATGGCAAAAGCAGGGTTTGATCCAAATGCAGCGCCCCAACTGTGGGAAAACATGGCCGCAGCCTCAGCGGGTAAAACCCCACCAGAATGGCAATCTACTCACCCCTCTCATGACACTCGGATCGCTGATTTAAAGGCTGCTATTCCGTCGGTCATGGCTGACTATTTAGCCGTTATAAAAAAGCCAAACTGTAAACCTTAACGTTTTTGTATTACGATCAAAAAAGGAGCATTAATCGCTCCTTTTTATTGGAATAAACCCGATGGATTATTCAGATATTTCTTTGGGTTTAATCAACCACTCTTTACCCTTGAGCATACCTTGCCAGTAAATCGGCGGTAGCAGCTTCTCTTTTAGAAACCACGCTAAACTCGAAGGCTTAGTACTATCAAGCAACCAGGTCGGGAATGTCGGTAGCATAGTGCCGCCATAGCCAAACTCTGCTAATACAATTTTACCTTTTTCAACCGTCAACGGACATGAGCCATAACCATTATAAATGGTACGTTTTACTTTATATCCCATATCATGTAACACATTCCCAGCCACGACTGGCGCTTGCATACGTGCTGCTGCTGCTGTTTTTGCATTAGGTGCATTCATGACATCGCCCAAACTATAAATATCAGGAAAATGTTTATGTTGCAGTGTCGCTTGATCAACATCTACCCAGCCGTTGTCATCGACTAACGGACTGACCTTAATAAAATCAGGTGCAGATTGGGGTGGAGCTACGTGGAGCATATCGAATTTTTTCTCAATCAGCTCAGCACTCGCATCAGGCCCTATTTGTTGAAAATAGGCTGTTTTATTCGGACCATCAACTTTGACTAAGTTATGGAAAAAATGCAAATTTGCATTATATTTTTCTACATAACTCATCAGTGCTGGGACATATTCTTTGACACCAAATAACACGCCACCGGCATTACAAAAATCGACATCAATGTTCTTTAGTACACCGGTTGATAGCCAATGATCGCAAGATAAGTACATGGCTTTTTGTGGTGCTCCGGCACATTTAATTGGCATCGGAGGCTGGGTAAATATCGCTTTACCGGATTGACATTGCTGCACTAATTCCCAAGTGTAAGGGGCAAGATCAAAACGATAATTAGATGTAACGCCATTTTTACCTAAGGTCTGAGTTAGCCCTTCAATTTTATCCCAGTCTAATTTTAGACCCGGACATACGATCAACTTATCATAGGCAATGGTATGACACCCATCTAATAACACACGTTTTTGTTTAGGTTCGAACGCCGCGACAGCATGCTTGAGCCAAGTCACACCTTTAGGGATCAAGGAGGACATGGTTTTAACCGTTTCTTCAGGAGTAAACACCCCCGCCCCCACTAATGTCCAACCAGGTTGATAATAATGAATATCAGCAGGATCGATCACTGCAATCTTGACGTTAGGTGCGCGTTCTAAAATACTTGCACAGACAGAAATGCCAGCAGCACCTGCCCCTACAACCACAATATCAAACGTCTGGTCATTACTGTCACTGGGAGTTTTGCCACCATTGACGATGCGACGGACCACACCTGACATGTCATAGCCCGCTAGTTTAGTCGTATGCAATATTTCACTAGTGGTGAGCTGATCTGCCAGAGCCAATGCCCATAACGTCGTTGAACGAGTCCCTGTGCGGCAATATGCAAACATCGGCGAGGGTAATGTGTCTAGATGCGTCTTAAATACTTCAGCATCTTCATCCATGACCTTACCACTAATCACTGGCTGGTAAACAATTTGTAAACCTAGTGCTTCGGCCGCTTTTTGAATTTCGGTAAAACTGACTTGATCTGAGCCTTCCCCATCAGGGCGGTGACACACTATGGATTTAAACCCCAAATCAAAAATCGCTTGTACATCTGCGACACTAATTTGTGGTGACACGGAAATGTTTTTATTGATGTATCTGATATCCATAAGGCACTCCTAAAGGGCATTCAACGGGATTTTAATATACTGAAGGCCGTTTTCAGATTTGACTCCAAAATCACCTAAACGCATGTTAGTTTGAATTGATGGAAATAATAACCTAGGAACCGCCAAGGTCGCATCTCGGGCTTCACGTTTTTTCACATATTCAGCAAACACCGTATCAGGTTTAATTTGAATATTATGGGCTTTTTCATCAGCGATACTCACTACAGAAATA
Source organism: Glaciecola sp. (assembly GCA_029251505.1). Classification (GTDB taxonomy): domain Bacteria; phylum Pseudomonadota; class Gammaproteobacteria; order Enterobacterales; family Alteromonadaceae; genus Opacimonas. Next base: position 45,898 of record JAQXDG010000173.1, read on the forward strand.
GCAGCTTCACCATCATCGGGATAGTCGTGACACAAATACACTTGGGTTTCATCCGGTAAAGTATAAAAGCGCTGTACCGTTTTAAACAAGTCAGCAGCACTGCCTCCAGGAAAATCGCAACGAGCCGTACCTAAATGAGGAGCAAACATTGTATCCCCAACAAATATTACCTGATTTTCTGCGCAATAATAACTCGCGCAAGCTGGCGTATGACCGGGTGTTAACCATGTCGTCAACGTAATATTACCAATACTAATCGTATCACCTTCATCTAATAACTGGTCAAACTGCTCACCCGTAATCGGCGTATCTTCTTGATTACTAAACATCGGTACCCAAATCGCCAATACCTCTTTGATACCTTTACCCATCGCGGTTTGCCCACCAATATGGGTTTTCAAATAACTTGATGCGGTAATGTGATCAGCGTGAATATGAGATTCTAAGATCCATTCATTGGTTAAATCATGTTCTTTTATGTACGCAATAACCGCATCGGCACTGTCCGTTTTTACCGACCCCGAAAAATGGTCATAGTCTAATACTGAATCGATCACAGCACATTTTTTGGTAGACTCATCCACTACAACATGAGTGAAGGTGGCGGTAGCATTATCATGAAACGTTTTTACTAACATGTTAGGCTCCTTTAGAGTAATTCTTTAATGAAAATTAAAGTGGCGATGATCAGAGTAAAGTAAGCAAAGCCTTTTTGTAGCTTGTCTCCATCTAAGCGATCTGCGATTTTGGTCGCAATCCACATCCCTACCAACGTACAAGCTATTAACGAACCGATAAGCGTAAAATCAATCTCAATACCAGCTTGTAAATCACCGGTAAACCCAATCAGGGATTTTAAAGCAATAATTAAGAGTGATGCGCCGACGGCTTTTTTCATCTCCATGCCCATTAACAATACTAATGCTGGAATAATTAAAAAACCACCACCGGCACCGAGCATGCCCGTGGCCATGCCTACTAATGCGCCTTCAGCTACTATTAATAATGGATTATGCGAGCCTGATTGTTGGGTGCTTGTAGACTGTTTTTTAGTTAACATCATGATGGCAGCTGCAAGCATTAATACGCCAAACGCCACCATAATCAACATGTCTTTACGCAATACAAACGGTGTCTCAATGAGCACATCTGGTATCGCTGGCATGATAAAAGCACGAGTCACATAAACAGCAATAATCGATGGTATGGCAAACGTAATCGCCGCCTTCATCTCAATTAACCCTTGGCGATAGTAACTTACCGCACCGAAGGCCGCGGTAAAACCAACAATTAATAATGAATATCCCGTCGCTGTACTCGGCTCTACATTTAATAAGTAGACCAATATTGGAACGGTAAGAATAGAACCACCACCACCGATGGTGCCTAATACCACACCCATTAG
>JAQXDG010000202.1 GCA_029251505.1 Glaciecola sp.
GAATGCGAGTCACTCTGCTTTGGCATATCATGGTCTGTATAAAGGTTATCAATGGATCCACGAAGCTATTAACGATCCGGAATTATTATCCCTCGTCACTGCGCTCATGCAAACGGAAATACAAGACACGTTAGTCTTACCAGATAATTTCGCACTACATCAATACCAAGCTGCGATTGTATCTCGTTTTCAAAATAATCTGATCCCTTATGCAACCAACCAAGTCGCAACAGACGGGTCTTTGAAATTACAGCAACGCATTGTTCCTCCGTTGATTGAGCGTCTGAGAAAAGGACAATCAAGTCCTGTATTAACTGGCGTGCTAGTCGCATGGATCCAATGTATTAAAGGTGAGGATCAACATGGTTCCCCAATTAAAATGCAAGATCCACAGATTAACGCTATACAAGCAATGGTGCTTGCAAATATCGATTCGCCACAAACCTTGTTACAAAACCTAGTCGCTGAATTTGGTATTCTGCCAGAAGAAATAATGCAATATCCAACGTTTGTGGAATTATTTATTGAAATGAGTAGCGGCGTTTGACGTCGCATTTTCAAGATGAGTTTTCATGGCTATGCGAGCTTTATCAGGATCTCTTTGTTCTAATGCAGCTAAGATTATTCGGTGTTCAGAAATAGAAGGGTGAATACCTTCATTTCTAATTCGTTCCAAAAAAGCGGTACTTAGCTGAGACTGATTACGTAATTCCCATAACCAATCAACCACTGAAGATATCGCACTATTTTGGGCTGCTTGAGCGATAATAGAGTGAAAGGCTTGGTCGGCTTTTTCGGATGCATTAGGTAACTTTTCTTCTTCTTCCATATCATCAACGACTTGGCGCAATTGAGCAATTTGTGCATCAGTAATTCGCGTGGCCGCTAATGCACACGCTTCAGATTCAATGATATGACGGATCTCTAATATTTCAAAAGGGCCTATACCTGCATCATGTTGCAGTAATTTGAGGCTTTGTAATGGCTTTGGATCAGTTACGTATATCCCTGAACCCGAACGGATCTCGATTAAACCGGATAATTCCAGTGCGATCATGGCCTCTCGGATTGTGGGTCGACTGACACCAAATTGTTCGGCTAATTCTCGCTCTGCAGGAAGTCTTCCACCAGGCAACAGTATTTGCTTATCGATCAACGACTTGAGCTGTTCAGCAACTTTCAGATACAACCGCTCACTTTTAATAACGTGTAACTCAAGTGAGCCTAAATCTTTGGTATTAGCCATGGTGTGTTTCCGAGATTGATGTGAACGCGCCTGCGCATCACAATCTTAAGGGACAGTAATAATACCTAGTTTGTTGGGATTACTGTAGTATTTATTTTTTTCATTATTACAAGGTCAATTATGAACTATTGGTTAGTCAAAAGTGAACCTGACGAGTGTGGCATCGATGATTTTGCTAAGGCGGCTACAAAACCAATCCAATGGGATGGGGTACGTAACTATCAAGCTCGGAATTTTTTACGAGAGATGCAGGTCGATGATGTCGTCGTGTTATATCACTCAAGTTGCAAACAAGTCGGTGCTGCGGGATTGATTAAGGTTTGTCAAACGGCCTACCCTGATCCAGAACAATTTAATCTCCAGAGTGACTATTACGATCCTAAATCAACGCACGATGCCCCGCGCTGGAGTGCTGTTGATTTTGTGATGGTAGAAAAATTTGCACACATCGTGCCGTTAGCCACTCTAAAACAGCATTCGGCATTGCAACAGTGCATGCTCGTGACACGCAACCGCTTATCAGTGATGCCTTTAACAGCAACAGAATTTACGACTATTACCGATTTTGCTAATTAATCGCCTTTGTTGGATAATTTACCTTGATGCATTTTTTGCCAATGAAAACCGATATGATGCTCGATAAAGCTACTGATAAAATAGTAACTATGATCATACCCACTGAGCCATTCAATTTTTACTGGATAATGAGTCTGAGCAGCAACAGAGGCTAGATTCGTCGTGAGTAACTGCTCGGTTAAAAAGATATCTTCCTCACCTTGACTAACCAACATAGGTAAATAATCTTCAGGATGTGCTTGAAGCATCAATGCACATGTATCATATTGCGCCCACCCTGCACTATCTTGTCTATCGTTTTTACCCAAATAACCGGTTAACGCCTTTTGCCCCCATGGACATTGTGTAGGACATAATCGTACATCTGATAGTGTTTGTCGTAAGGTGCTTGGGTGGCATTGACATAAAATCCCGCACCTTGACCAAAATCATAACCAGGGTCATCCGCTACATCATCGCCCCTTGGGCTGGTATCCGGTGCGACAATCGCCATTCCACATTGGGCTGCGTACTTTAATGCACCCGCTTTTTGCATAAAGTTTTTATCGCTGCAGGTTAAGCCTGACAACCAGTACAACACCGGTACAGGATGCTCTGCATTCGCACCGGGGGGTAAATAAATGGCAAAGCGCATCTTGCAATGAGTCGTGCTCGACTTATGTGAGTATTGTTGATGCAATCCATCAAACGCTTTCGTTGAAGAGACTTTCTTAATGGTTGTCTTAATGACTGTCTCAAGATTGGTGATATTGGTCATAGTAGATCACACTCCGGATACTTTTGCCCGCATGCATTAAGTCAAATGCCTCATTAATGTCCTCTAGAGCCATCGTATGAGTAATAAAGTCATCGAGGGCAAATTCACCAGCCATATACCGCTCAACAATGTCAGGCAGTTCTGAGCGCATTACATTGGCTAAAAATAAGGAATATGTGTATTTATTAACATACGGTAAATTATAATTAAATGCTAAGGGTAATCGGTAAAAATGCAAAAATAGTCTGCTACTCAAACTTTACTATAAAACCATGTAACATTATTAATACTTAATCAGGCTCTTCATCAGTGTTGGCTAATTTTATGCGGTCAAGGCGCTCTTGCTCTTCGGCAAACGCGGCTTTAATTTCTTCGAGCACGGTATCTACATCGGCATCAGTCGTATCAAATTCAAATTCACCGCTGAGCACTGAATTAGGGGTGAGTTCGCCCGCTTGAAATAACGCCCACATTTCTTCCGCATAATGGGTTTCATTGAGTTGAGGAGCGAATTCAGCGTAATAATCGGTCATGTTGCGCACATCACGCTGAAACATGCTAAATGCATTGTTGTTGGCTGCTGCATTCACTGCTTGCGGTAAATCAATGATCACCGGACCGAGATCATCGACCAATACATTAAACTCCGACAAATCTCCATGCACAATACCAGCACACAGCATCAGTTTGACGTAATGCATGACTTGCTCGTGATCCCTTAACGCTTGTTCAGCCGTTAAAATAACGTCATTTAAACGTGGCGCTACATTGCCCTCGCCGTCGGTAACAAGCTCCATTAACAGCACGCCATCATAACACCCAAAAGGTTGGGGTACGCGCACTCCAGCAGCCGCTAAAGTAAACAAGGCGTCTACTTCTGCATTTTGCCATACGTCTTCTTGTTGCTTACGACCAAATCTTGATCCTTTTTCCATAGCGCGTGCGCGGCGACTATTTTTTACTTTACGACCTTCTTGATATTGCGCAGCTTTTTTAAAGCTTCGATTAATAGCTTCTTTATATACTTTTGCACAGCGGATCTCGCCTTGGCTTGTTACAGCATAAACTGTGGCTTCTTTACCACTCATTAATTGGTAAAGTACTTCATCGATAAGGCCATCGTCGATTAGGGGTTGTAAACGTTTTGGTGTTTTCATATTTGGTTTATACAGCACTCTGTAATTGGCAAAAAAAGAACCTCGGCTAAAAGCATATATTAATTTTATTAATGATAACATACAAAAAGACCGCCATCAGGCGGTCTTTTTTAAACTATTGGTTATCTAAAATTATAGAATTTTAGATACAACACCAGCACCAACTGTACGGCCACCTTCACGGATTGCGAAGCGT
>JAQXDG010000203.1 GCA_029251505.1 Glaciecola sp.
CAGCTATTGGAGGTTTTTAATCAACGATTAATCATGTTTAGTGATTATGTGACTCCGCGATTTCACCGTGTGGTGAACGGAAATTATCAACTAAATCTCTAATTTCCTGAGGAGCAGGTTGCGTCATTTTAAGTACTATGAAAGCAACTGAGAAGTTTACGATGGCACCTACAGCACCGAAGGCGTTAGGTGATATACCAAAGAACCAATCTGCCGGCATATCGCCTAAGAAACTAGTACCAGGGATAAACATAATGCCTTTATGCTGGAATACATAAAGCATTGTCACACCTAGACCAGCACACATACCAGCTATCGCACCTTTGTCGTTCATTGAACGAGAGAATATACCCATCATTAAGGCTGGGAATATTGACGAAGCCGCTAATCCAAATGCTAATGCTACTGTACCTGCGGCAAATCCTGGTGGATTGAGCCCCAAATAACCAGCAAATAGAATTGATACCGACATGACTATACGCCCTGTTAACAGTTCGGTTTTCTCGGTCATATCCGGCGTTAATATCCCTTTAAGTAAATCATGAGATATTGAAGAGGATATAGCCAATAATAAGCCGGCTGCAGTCGATAGAGCCGCTGCCAAACCACCTGCTGCTACTAATGCAATTACCCAGTTAGGAAGATTCGCAATAGAAGGGTTAGCAAGTACCATAATGTCACGGTCTACTTTAACCATTTCATTTGTCGTTGCATCAGCTGTGTATTGGATTTTGCCGTCGCCATTTTTGTCAGAGAATTCTAAAAGACCAGTTTTTTCCCAATCTTTGAACCACTGTGGACGTTGTTCATAATCTAAGTTTTGACCTGCAGTTGGCTCAATGGTATTCATTAAGTTGTAGCGAGCCATTGCACCTACCGCTGGAGCAACAGTGTATAATAAAGCGATGAACACTAGTGCATAACCAGCTGAAGCACGCGCAGCTTTTACTGATGGAACAGTGAAGAAGCGCATAATAACGTGTGGTAGACCTGCAGTACCAATCATTAGTGACAAGGTATATGCGAACATATTTAACGTGCCACCCATTTTGGAAACAGTATATTCTTTAAATCCTAAATCGGTCACGACTAAGTCGAGTCTATCTAATAGATACACCCCGCTGCCATCGGCTAGGGTTGAGCCAAGACCTAATTGCGGAATTGGGTTACCTGTTAACTGAAATGAAATAAATACAGCTGGGATAGTATATGCAGTAATCAACACCACATATTGGGCAATCTGTGTATATGTAATTCCTTTCATACCGCCTAATACAGCATAGAAGAAAACAACACCCATACCAATGTACAAGCCTGTGTCATATTCAACTTCTAAGAAACGAGAAAATGCAACACCTACACCTTTCATTTGTCCAATGATATACGTTACCGAGGCAACAATAAGACAAATAATAGTCACAATTCTAGCCGTTCTCGAATAGAAGCGATCGCCAACAAATTCTGGAACAGTAAACTTACCATGTTTGCGCATGTAAGGAGCTAAACACATGGCGAGTAATACATAACCACCGGTCCATCCCATCAGGAATACTGAACCACCATAACCTAAGAAGGCAATTAAACCAGCCATCGATATAAACGAGGCTGCAGACATCCAGTCGGCACCAATTGCCATACCATTTTGAAGTGGAGTAATACCACCACCCGCTGCATAAAACTCACTGGTTGTTCCAGCACGAGCCCATATTGCTATGGCAAAATAAAGGCCAAAGGTACCAAATACAGCAATATAAGTATAAAACTTTAATTCATCCATTATTTTTACTCCACGTCATATTTTTTATCAAGGTCATTCATTTTCTTGGAGTACCAGAAAATCAAGCCTAAAAATGCATATATAGAGCCCTGTTGTGCAAACCAGAATCCGAGTTTATAACCGCCGAGGCGGAATTCATTTAGCACGTCTACTAATAAAATACCAAACCCAAATGATACGACAAACCAAATGACTAAGCAGATTAAGATTAGACGGAGGTTTTCTTGCCAATATGTGTTTTTATTTTCCACAAGCATCTCCTACAATAATCCGAGTGTCGTTTGTGACTTCTTGGATTATAATGTTTCTTAAAAGTACGATGGTATAACTTGACTAACTGTTTTCAATGTCATTCATTTGAATCCCATTGAAAACGGATAAATTAAACCATCCCCAGCCAAAAAGTTTATATAAATGTTAATTTTTTGATATAAAACTTTAGTCTCAACTCAAATTATTAACATAAAATTTATAACTTTTACTTAAATTGACTGCTTAATTGATTAATAATCTGCCATGGATTTCAATACTTCTGAACTTTGCTATATATAGCCTTCATGTACTAGTCCCATGATTTATAAATTATGGGGCTCGCGACTCATACTTCGGTGAAGTGACTACTATAAAATGTTTCGACGATAGAGGTTAGTGGTATTCAGTATATTATCGCTAGGCTTCTTTATTAGCCTCATGCTAAAGTGGCATGAGAAAAATGGGGTACTTTATAGGATAGTTATGGCATTTGGTTGGTTGCTACTCGCTCTTGCATATTTAATGGGATTATTTTGGATTGCTAAATGGGGGGATCGCAATTCCACTATCGCCCGAAAAATAACTTCAAATGCGTATGTTTACTCGCTAGCTCTGGCTATTTATTGTACAGCTTGGACGTTTTTAGGTGCGGTGGGGCAATCTACTCGTGAATATTGGATGTACTTACCGATATTATTAGGTCCCATGCTAGTGTATCTGTTTGGCTATAAATTCATTGTTAAGCTCACCCAAGTCAGTAAAAAGCAACGTATCAACACAGTAGCTGATTTTATTGCTTCTCGTTACGGCAAGCGTCAAGCTGTGGCCTTACTCGTTACATTCATCGCGTTACTTGCCACTATCCCTTATATTGCATTGCAGTTAAAAGCCATTGGTTCAGCCTTTGCCATCATGTCGCAACAAGAAGACCAACAACTTATCGTTGTAGTTGCAACTATATTCATCGCAATATTTGCTATTTATTTTGGTACTAAGCAAACAGATGTCACCGAATACCGTCGTGGTTTAATGCTCGCGATATCATTCGAATCGATTATCAAGTTATCTGCCTTGATCTTAGTCGCATATATCGGCTATGTGGCTTGGAATAACACATCTACCGATGCATTTTTACATGAATATCGTACTGCAGATGCTCTAAATATATTTACTTCGTATAGTTTTTGGGCTCAAACGATCATTGCTGGTGCTGCCGTTATCTGTTTACCGAGGCAGTTTCATGTTGCGATTATAGATAATCTTAATATTGAGCATATTAAAACAGCGCGTTGGTTGTTTCCTTTATATTTAGGATTAACCGCTTTGGTCATCCCCGTCATTGCCATGTCAGGGAAAGTATTATTCGCCGACCAAAATATAGAGTCTGATAGTTATGTTCTTCAATTAGCCATTTTTTCTGACTCATTAATTATTAAAATGTTTGTCTTTGTAGGGGCATTATCTGCTGCCACCGCTATGATCATTGTTGCGACGTTAACGCTTTCTACTATGCTTGCTAATGATGTGGTATTACCTAAATTACTTGATAACCCCAACCAAGCAGGTCACAAAGAAGATTATGGCAAAACCATCCGCTTGGTTCGACGAATCATTATCGGGTTAGTATTACTGCTCTCTTATATTTATCAACAACAACTAACAGGTTCTCGTTCGTTAAGCTCTATAGGATTAATTGCGTTTTCATTAGTGATCCAACTGCTACCAGCGATTGTCGGCGGTTTATATTGGAAAAAAGGCCATGCACATGGAGTTTATGCAGGGTTACTCATGGGCTTGGTAAGTTGGACATTGTGGTTAATTATTCCCTTATTAGATGCAGATATGAGTATTTATTCCCAATCTGAAATACTCAGCCAAGGTACGTTAGTCAGTTTAGTTGCCAATGCCTTAGCCTATATTGTTTTTTCGCATCTCGCACCAGCTAGACTTATCGATAAGATCCAAGCTGAAGCCTTTGTGCGGCCTAGTAAAGTCGCGCAAGATAGCTCTAAACGGAGTAATGTTAATGTCGATGCAAGTGATTTAATCACGTTATTATCGACTTTCATGGGTACCAGTCGTTGCGATCAACTTATCGCAGAATTTGAAAATTTACACAAAATCACATTGGTACCCAATGATAAACCTGACGAAAAATTCATTTCATTTTGTGAACGAGCTTTAGGCGGCGTTATCGGTTCATCTAGTTCACAAGCCTTGATCAACAGTGTCTTACAAGGTAAAAAACTCGATTTTACTGAGGTGATTAACTTTTTTGATGATACCACCCAAGCCATGCAATTTAATATGACAGCCTTGTTGACCTCGTTAGAGAGTATGGAACAAGGGATCAGTGTGATAGATAAACACTTGAACTTAGTCGCATGGAATAAAAAATACGCCGAATTGTTTAATTATCCTGATGACTACCTTCTTGTCGGTAGTCCTATCGAAAAGCTCATGCGATTTAATGCTAAATGCGGTGAGTTGGGTATGGGTGATATTGAAGAAATGATCCAAAGACGCTTAGAGCATCTTAAAAATGCGACCCCTCATCGTTTCACTCGCCAACGCAATGATGGGCATGTCATCGAAATGATCGGTAACCCTCTTCCTGGCGGTGGTTTTGTTACCAGTTTTAATGACATCACTAGTCATGTTGAAATTCAAAAAGCACTCAAAGAATCGAATATTGATTTAGAATATCGAATGAAAAAGCGTACTAAAGAAGTGCATTCGATCAACGCCGATTTACGCTTAGAAATAGAACGTCGTAACGATGCAGAAAAAGAATTGATCCGTGCCCGACGCGCAGCCGAAGAAGCAAATGCCAGTAAAACCCGCTTTTTAGCCCTCGCCAGTCACGATATTATTCAACCTTTGAATGCTGCCAAGCTTTACCTCTCAGCACTCCAAGAGGCAAAGCTATCTGAGTCAGCTCAAGAGATATTAAATAAACTTAACGACAGTGTGACGTCTTCAGAGCGTTTAATTTCAACTTTATTGGATATCTCACGGTTAGACCAAGGAGAAATGCCCCCTAACGACGAATCCTTTGAATTATGCCATCTGATCCAGCCTCTTATTGTCGATATGCAAATGGCAGCCGAGAAAAAAGGCTTAGTACTCAAATCTCACTTACGCCCAGTCTGGGTGCAGGGCGATCGTACATTTACTTATCGCATCGTACAAAATTTATTAACCAATGCGATTAAATATACTGATACTGGCAAGGCGTTAATTACTATCCGAGAACGAAGCGGCCAAATAGAAGTTCGCGTCTTTGATACTGGGATCGGGATCGATCAAGATAAGCAAAAAGCAATTTTCACGGACTTTTTTCGTGTACAAGAATCTGCGGAATCCGGATTGGGTTTAGGCTTAGGTGTGGTACGTCGATTGACTGAGCAAATGCAAGCAACCATGAACGTTGTATCAACCAAACATAAAGGTAGTTGTTTTACTTTAGTGATGCGTAAAGGCGAACCAGTACAAGCATCACACAGCGCTATCAACAAAGTCAAACAGACCTTATCTGGCTTAAACGTGTTATGTGTGGATGACAAAAACGAAAATCTAGATGCGTTAGATACCCTACTCACTCGTTGGGAAGTGAATGTTGTGATGGCCAATACCTATGAGAGTGCCTTAGCAATGCTGAGCGATGACCATCCTATCCCTGATGCATTATTGATAGACTATCAATTAGATAAAGAGCAAAACGGATTAGCGCTGATTGCAGCCATTAACGCCAAACTCAATAAAACAATCCCGAGTGCCATTGTCACGGCGTTACAAGATAATGAATTACGTGAAACGTGCCTTAGTCAAGGCGTGCAGTTTTTAAATAAACCCCTCAAGCCAGCAAAACTAAGGGCCGTATTACAATCATTGGCAAAACAACGGAAACGATAATTATAGGCAATAAAAAAGGGTAAGTAATGCGCGAATGGCATATTTACCCTTAGTTATTCGTACTGTTGTGTGATATTAGCGCGCTTTAACAGGCGGCTCTAGTTGTAACTGTGAAGCAATCAATACTGCTTGAGTGCGGTTGTTGATCCCCAGCTTTCTAAATATCGCAGTGACGTGAGCTTTTACCGTCGCCTCAGCAATATCTAAGTTGTAGCCTATTTGTTTATTTAGCAAGCCTTCACGCATAAAGCATAATACTTTATATTGTGATGGCGTTAAGCTTGCGACGTTATCCGCTAGTTTAGAAAATGCTTCGTCGACTTCTTCAATTTTGCCACTGACTGACTCAGGTAACCAGACGTTCCCATCTAAAATCGATTTAATCGCTTTGGCTATATCATTTGCCCCTGCAGTTTTAGGAATAAAGCCTAATGCACCACAACCGACAATTTTAGAAATAATTAATGGATCTTCTGTGCCTGAGACAACGGCCACAGGCAAATCAGAAAAGAGTTTGAGGACATGTAACAAACCAAAGAGGTCATTACTACCTGGCATATGTAAATCAAGTAGTAATAAATCGACATCTTCTTTATTTAGGATCTCGATAGTCGAGGGTAAATCGCCGGCCTCGAGCAATCGAATATCCTGTAAGGAAACGGATAACGCCCCTCTTAATGCATCCCGATACAACGGGTGATCGTCTGCTATGAGTAACGTTATCATTAAAGCTCCTTGGGTTCGGCTTATTTATTTAACCTATTTTCGATCAGTAAATCAACGACTGAAGGATCAGCTAAGGTAGAAGTATCACCTAATTGGTCATGCTCATTGGCTGCAATTTTACGTAAAATACGACGCATAATCTTACCTGAACGTGTTTTGGGTAATCCTTTGGTCCATTGAATCATATCTGGTGACGCAATCGGGCTCAACTCTTTTCTGACCCAAGTACGTAACTCAGCGGTTAATGCATCTGTGACCACAACACCTTCAATCGGAGTGACGTAAACATAGATACCTTGACCTTTAATATCATGAGGATAACCCACAACAGCAGCTTCGGCAATAGCAGGATGCGCAACTAACGCGCTTTCAATTTCAGCCGTTCCTAAACGGTGCCCTGATACGTTCAATACATCATCCACACGACCAGTGATCCAGTAATAGCCATCTTCATCACGACGACAACCGTCACCAGTGAAATAAACATTCGGGTAAGCACTGAAATAGGTTTCAATAAAACGTTTATGATCGCCATAGACAGTTCTAGCTTGTGCCGGCCAGCTATCTTTAAGTACTAAGTTACCTTCTGCCACGCCTTCTAATTCATTGCCATCAGCATCAAATAACGCAGGTTGTACACCAAATAATGGACGTGAAGCTGAACCTGGCTTGTTTGGTGTGACGGTTGGTAAGGGGGCAATCATCATCCCGCCAGTCTCTGTTTGCCACCACGTATCAACAATAGGGCAACGCGCCTGACCAATTACATTGTAATACCATTCCCACGCTTCTGGGTTAATGGGTTCCCCTACTGAACCTAAGATACGTAATGACGATAAATCACAACCTTCTACCGGCTTAGTACCATGTGCCATTAAAGCACGGATTGCAGTTGGTGCTGTATATAGGCTGTTTACTTTGTATTTTTCAACGATTTGAGCTATACGGCGAACATCCGGATAGGTCGGAACCCCTTCAAAAAATACCTGTGTTGCACCGTTCATTAACGGCCCATAAGTCATGTAGCTATGACCCGTGATCCAACCAACATCAGCAGTACACCAATAAACGTCGTCATCACGATAATCAAAACCGTATTTAAACGTCATTGCAGTATACAAAGCATAACCACCGGATGAATGCACGACGCCTTTGGGTTGTCCTGTTGAACCAGATGTATACAGAATAAATAATGGATCTTCTGAATCCATGACTTCTGGTTCACACTGCGCTGAACAATCTTCTGTTAATTCTGACCACCATACGTCAACATCGGCATTCCAAGTCACATCGCCGCCAGTTAACTTATGGGTTAATACTGCGGTGATAGATGGACATGCACCGTTGGCAATTGCTTCATCGACATTGGCTTTTAGTGGTACGCTGCGACCAGCACGACGGCCTTCATCACACGTAATAACGACTTTAGCATCCGAGTTATTAATTCGATCCGCAATTGCATTTGGCGAGAAACCACCAAAGATAACAGAATGAATTGCGCCAATTCGAGCACACGCTAACATTGCATAAGCAGCTTGAGGCACCATTGGCATATATATCGCGACACAATCGCCTTTTTTAACGCCTAGTTTTTTTAAGCCGTTAGCCAATTTACACACTTCGTAGTGCAGCTCTTGATACGTAATTGTTTGGGTATCAGAAGGTTCATCCCCTTCCCAGAAAATTGCCGTCTTTTTCCCATTTTTAGCTAGATGACGATCGATACAGTTATAAGAAACATTTAGCTGACCATCTTCAAACCACTTAATAGAGACATTTTCTGGATCAAAAGTCGTATTTTTAATGATGGTTGGTTCTTTGTACCAATCAATTATATTTTTGTGCTCGCCCCAAAATTTATCTGGGTTCGTGACCGATTCTTGATACATAGCATTGTATTGCTCTTCAGAGATAATTCCGTTTGCTTGTAATGTCTCTGGAACGGGGTAAAGCTTGGCAGTCATGTTGCCTCCATGTGCTAATTAAAATTTTGTTAAATACTACTACTATTAATGTAACGTTTTACGGGGAGATCAAAATAGGACTTTGGTCTATGAATTTACTTGACCGGAGACCACTCAACACCTTGATGCGTAAGGATTACAACCAAAGTATCACAGACTATTGCCGTATATAAAACAATCTAAAATACGGGGGCTGCGGCTAAAGAGTTAACACTTTGTTTACAGGTTTAGGTTGAATAAACAACAATCCCACACTCAACATTGTATCGAATGTGGGGATATTAAGTTTAAAATGGGGCTGGGTATTGTGTCCAAACAGCATTAACCGCCTCCATTTCCTCCGCCGTTAAGCCACGAGCGAATGCCTGAATATTTTCATCTAATTGTGCCATGGTAGTTGCACCAATAATGGTCGAAGTGACCCCATCGACTTGATCGCACCACGCTATCGCTAATTGACTGGGTGTCATACCAAAATCTAACGCTAACGCACTATAGGCTTTGATTGCAGCCTCACTTTGTGATGTATTGCGAAATAACCCCATCCGCTGCGCTAACGTCCAGCGTGAACCTTGAGGTCTAGCACCATCTATATATTTACCCGATAGCATCCCTCCGGCTAATGGCGACCAAGGTAAATAAGCAATATCTTCGAAGACACAGCTTTCAATTAGATATGGCCAATCTTTAGTATGTAATAGGTTAAATTCATTTTGAATGGAGACCGGACGAGCAAAACCGTATTCATCACAGATGGATAAAAAGGTATGAATTCCCCACGGCGTATCATCTGATAACCCCCAAAATCGGATCTGACCCTCTTTTATTGCATTATCTAATGCCCGAACAATCTCTATCATGTTGGCTTTTTCTGCAGCAACATCGGTTTGCGAAGATTTAACGTGGTTAATGCCATGCTTACCAAAATGTGGACTCGTGCGATTGGGCCAGTGCAACTGATATAAATCTACATAATCAGATTGTAAGCGTTGCAACGAACCCATTAATGCTTGTTCGATAGATGCAGCAGAGATATCACTTGCGCCACGAATATATGGAAAACCCGAGCCGACAATTTTAGTCGCAACTAACCAGTCTTTGCGCGCATGTGGATGGCGCGAAAAGTAATCACCGATGACTCGCTCAGTATCTCCGCTGGTATCGGCGGTAGGAGGAATAGGATACATTTCTGCCGTATCAATAAAATTAATCCCCTGCGCAGCGGCAAAATTTATTTGCGCGTCAGCATCCGCTTGGGTATTTTGTATACCCCATGTCATTGAGCCTAAACAGACCCTAGATACGGATTCACCAGAGCTACCTAACGCTGAAAATTGCATGTTCACCTCTTATTATAATCATTTATCATTCGTGACTGATTCAGTAAGATACAGTACGTAAAAGAACTATAATAAGATTATTTTACTACTAAGCAAATAATCTTAAGCAGTGCTAGTACTTTCCCCAACCTCTCATACGGTTATATAAGGATGAGACACCAGCGCTTTAACATGTGCAACCACACTGCGCCCCAATGCGCTAAGTGCATACCCGCCTTCAAGTGGTACAGGTTTAAAATGAGAAGGCTGATTGTCAAGACCACCAAAAGGATAAAAAGGATGCTGAAAGCTTGAACAAAACATAACATTGTCGTCATTTTTAAAGATGTCTGCTGTACCATTACCGTGATGCACATCAAAATCAATAATTGCAACGCGTTGTACATCATACTGTCGCATTGCATACGTTGCAGCCACCGCAACATTATTGATTAAACAAGGAATAATATTAATAATTTCCTTAAGTTGGTTTGGTACACACTTCGTTTGGATTGGACAGTATTCGTAATCATTTGATGGCACTAGATAGTAAGTGGACCATGACGAATGATCATGGAGCAAGTATTAAGGCTGTATTTTCTGCAGTAACGTAAATACAAGTCACTATATATTTTACACATACAAAAAGACCGCCATCAGGCGGTCTTTTTTAAACTATTGGTTATCTAAAATTATAGAATTTTAGATACAACACCAGCACCAACTGTACGGCCACCTTCACGGATTGCGAAGCGT